>JAFECZ010000010.1 GCA_018241905.1 Pseudomonadota bacterium | reverse complement strand
ATCAAGGCGGGAAAAGTTCGCGCGATCGCGTTCACAGGAAACCAGCGGCATCCAGCGCTTCCGGACGTCCCTACGTTCTCCGAGACGCACAAGAACCTGGTGCTGACGGCATGGCAGGGCTTCTGGGTTCCAGCGGGCACGCCCTCGAATGTCATTGCCCGCCTCAACCGCGAGGTGACGGCAGCCAGTCGTCGCCCGGAAGTCCAGAAGCGAATCCGCGACCTGTGCTGTGAGCCGATCGAAGGGACACCCGAAGAGATGTCGGCCATGATCAAACGGGATCAGGCGAAGTGGAGTGCGCTCATCAAGTCCAAGAATATCAAGTTGGACTAACCGCTTCGGACCTTCCTGGTCATAGAACTGGCCCCTTAGGTCATTGGTACATCGCCATCCCCGAAAGGGCCGTTCGTGGAAAACCTCGACGTCACCGTGCTGCGCAGCCTACAGGGCTGGCGCGCACAAGGCCGTCGCGCTCTGCTGGCCACCGTGGTGCGCACCTGGGGCTCGTCGCCGCGCCCGGTGGGCTCGGTCATGGGGCTGTGCGAAACCGGCGCGGTGGTGGGATCGGTCTCGGGCGGCTGCATCGAGGACGACCTGATCTACCGCTACAGCCGCGCGCACGGCGCGGTGCAGGTCAGCAGCGTGCCGCCCGGCGTCACGCACGAAATCCCCACCGGCCCGCCCGAGCGCGTGAAGTACGGCGTGAGCGCCGACGAAGCGCACCGCTTCGGCCTGCCCTGCGGCGGCACGCTGGAACTGGTGCTCGAATTCAACCCCGACGCCGGCTCTCTCGCCGAACTGGTGCAGACGCTCGCGGCCGGCCACCTGGTGGAGCGGCGCACCGAGATCGCCACCGGCCGCGTCGAATTGCGCGCGGCCGCCGCGCCGGCCGCGCTGTTCGAGGACGGGCAATGGCTGAGCAACACCTTCGGCCCCGAGTACCGCATGCTGCTCATCGGCGCGGGCCAGCTCACCGAATACCTGGCCACCATGGCCGTGTTCAACGGCTTCGCCGTCACCGTGTGCGACCCGCGCGAGAAATACCGCGGCGGCTGGGCGGTGTCCGGCGTGGAGATCGACACCGGCATGCCCGACGATGTGGTGCGCGGCTTCCGCGTGGACCGGCGCACCTGCGTGATCGCCCTCACCCACGACCCCAAGCTCGACGACCTCGCGCTGCTCGAAGCGCTGGAGACCGAGGCCTTCTACGTCGGCGCGATCGGCTCGCGCCGCAACAACGAAGCGCGCCGCGCCCGGATGATCGAGCACTTCGGCCAGACGCCCGAGAACCTAGCGCGGCTGCGCGGCCCGATCGGCATTTACATCGGCAGCAAGACGCCAGCGGAGATCGCGGTGAGCGTGATGGCCGAGGTGCTGGCGGTGAAGAACGGCGTGCCGCTGCCGCGCGACATGGAGGTGGCGCATGCGAAGAACGCAAGTGGCATCGTGGCGAATGAGCTGCTGCAGCGTGGAACGGCGCTTCCTCAACTTGGCACGCGGACTCCCTTGGCAGGGAGCGGCTCCGACTGAGCGTCAGATCCTCCTTTTGGGGGAGAAGAGGCGGGCGAACCAAGACCGCAGCTTGTGCCATACGCCCTCGCTTTGGGTGTCAGCAGATGTGCCGCCCGCCTCGATTCCCGCCTGAGAAGCTGCGGTCGCCGAAGGATACTTCTCATTCACCGCAACCTTGAACGCAGCGAAGAAGTCGGCAGCCATCTTTTCCGCAGCCATGTCCACCAACCGCGAACCGATCTGGGCCAGCTTGCCGCCCACGGTGGCGGAAACGCTGTAGTGAAGCACCGTCTCGGCGGGTCCGGCGCTTTGCAGCCAGACCTTCGCGCTGCCTTTTCCGTGGCCTGCGGCGCCGCCTTGTCCCTCGAACTTCAAGCTGTACGAGTCGGGCGGTTGGATGTCCTCCAGCAACAGCTTACCCTTGAAGCGGGCTCGCACTGGACCCACCGCTGCGAGGAGCCCGACCTCGTAGGTGTCGGGCCCGATGGAGGTCATCGTGTCGCATCCGGGAATGCACTTCTGAAGCAGTGGGATGTCGTTGAGCGCGGCCCACGCTTCGCTCTGTCCCACGGGCAATGTTTGTTGATTTGTGAGTTGCATAGGTTCAATTTGGACTCAGTGGTGTTCAAGGGCTATCAGGCGCTCTGGCACCGCCGGCGAGTCATCGGTGGCGCGGTCAGATGCAGCGGCGCGCAAAAGGTCGAACAACCGGGTTGGGGTGACGGGCAACTCCGTGATGAAGATGCCTTCGTCCTCGAGCGCGTCGTCGATCGCGCTGGTGATGGCGGGGCATGACGCGAGCCGCCCGCCCTCGCCGCCGCCCTTGATCCCCAGCGACGTCAAAGGGGAGGGCGTCGTGAAATGCGATACACGGATGTCCGGGACTTCACAGGCTGTCGGAATCAGGTAGTCGGCGAGCGAACCCGTCAGCGCCTGCCCGCTCTCGTCGAACTCGTACTTCTCGAGCAGCACCGTGCCTATGCCCTGGGCGATCCCGCCACGGATCTGCCCATCCATGGTCATTGGGTTGACCACTTGGCCAACATCGTGCACGGCCACATAGTCCAAGATGCGCACGGTCGCCAGCTCAGTATCGACTTCGGCAAGCACGAGGTGACACGCGTGGCCAACGATAGGGTAGAAGATCCCGAGATCGCCTGTCTTCGGGTCGGGCAGTGTCGCGCACGGATGATCGTAGGTATAGGCGGCCGCCAGACCGGTCGTGAAGCGGTCTCCCTTGGGAAAATCCAGGCGATAGAGGTAGCTTGCCTCCGCGACCTGCGCGAACGTCATGACGTGGCCGTCTCCCGCCGTCATGAATGCGCCGCGCTCATCGATCGCGACGTCCTCTTCCCTGCAACCCCAGCGATGCGCGGCGACCGCCTTCACTTTGGCCAGCAGCGCCTGGCAGGCCCCCTCGATGGCACCCGCCAGCATCACCGTGAAGCGGCTCCCAGCAGGCCCTTTGGAGAGCATACCGCCGTCGGTGCCTGCGTAGTTGACAACAATGGTCGAGGGATCGACGCAAAGATGCTCGGCCGTCAGCTGTGCCGCAAGCGTCTCCGGGCTGTTTCCCCAGCACGGCGCATAGATCGTGACGATCGGAACCCCTTGCACGTCGATCCGGATGCTGACGCTCTCGGGGCTGGACGAGACAGGGTTCAGCGGCTTGTCCTCGAAGAACCAGAACTCCGTCACGTTCATCACGCTGCGCTCGCACACGGTCGCAAGCCCGATTCCTAAGCGCTTGCTGCTACCGCGCTGCTTCGCCTTGCGCGCTTTCCAGTCATCAATCTTTGCCATGCGCATGGCCTCATCCAGCACCCCTTCGTAGTCACCGCTGTCGTACAGATTTCCGGTGGGGGTCGTGTACGGGAAGGCGTCGGGGCGAAGGAAGTTCCTCCTGCGAAGCTCGATAGGGTCGGCCTTCAGCTCACGCGCAGCCGCATCCACGAGCCGTTCGAGCACGAAGTTGGCTACCTCGCCTCCGAATCCGCGATAAGGCCCCTGTTGCGTCTTGTTGGTCGCCACCGCCGTCACCTTGTAGTCGACAGCGGTCATCCGATAAGGTCCGGTGATCTGCGCCACGGCATTTCCGTGCGCACCGAGCGCCAGGTGGAAGTAGGCGCCGTAGTCGTCCACCACGTCGCAGCGCAGTCCCGTGAAGATGCCGTTTGCGTCGATCGCGAGTTCGGCCACGTAACGGCGGTCCGACCCGTGTTGGTTCCCGTTGAGCAAGTGCTCCAGCCGGTCTTCCATGAATTTCACCGGACGGCAACAGATTCGCGCGAGGATGGCCGTCAGAATGGCCACGTGGTACACACCGACCTTGCCGCCAAAGCTGCCGCCGACGTACATGGGGACGAAGCTCAGCTGGCTCGGCCTGACCTTCAGCGCCGCCGCCAGGCCGCCACTTGCGATCATCTGCTGCGACATGTTCGAATAGAAGAAGAAGTGCTGCGTCGCCGGTTCGTACTCGACGACGGCCCCGACGGTCTCGATCGGCTGCGCGCTTACGCGTGGCCACCGGAACACCTTCTTGACGATGTGTGCCGCGTTGGCGAAGGCCGCGTCGACCTCGCCCCACTTCCGGTGCACGACCGTGTAGACGTTGGTGTCGCCTCGTTCGGGATGAAGGACGGCGTCGCCGCGTGCTTGGAGCGCGGCATCCATGTCTGCGACCACGGGCAGTTCCTCGTAGTCGACTTCGACTAGCGCGGCTGCGTCCTCAGCAATCGCCCGTGTTTCGGCGACCACCGCGACCACGGGCTCACCCACATACCGCACCTTGTCGACGGCCAGGCAACGCTGCGTCACGGTGGGGTTTGCGCGTGAAGGCAGGGGGCCGCTCAGCTCGGCGGCCTCCGCCCCCGTCACCACGGCGATGACACCGGGCAAAGCCTTCGCGGCATCGCATCGCACCGCGAGAATGCGCGCGTGGGCATAGATGCTGGAAACGGTCGCGGCATGGCACATCCTCGGCAGTTGGATGTCGTCCACAAACTTCGCCTTCCCGGCGAGGAGTTTGGGATCTTCCTTGCGAAGGATGCTCTTGCCCACCCATCGACGCGCATTCGTATCAGCCATGAGGATTCTCCAGATAGTCGGCTACCGCGTTGACGATGGTCTGGTAACCAGTGCACCGGCAAAGGTTTCCCGAGATTCCCTCGCGGATATCCTCACGCGTGGCCGCCGGCTTGTTGTGGCAGATCTCTTCGCAGGTCATCAGCATGCCGGGCGTGCAAAAGCCGCATTGCAACGCGTGGTGCTCGGCGAACTTCTTCTGAAGCGGATGGAGCGACCCGTCCCTGCGAAGCAGTCCCTCCACCGTCTTGAGCTTCCCGCCATTGGCCTGCACGGCGAATGTCAGGCACGAACGTACCGTGACGCCGTTCAGGATTACGGTGCATGCGCCGCATATGCCGTGTTCGCAGCCAACATGGGTACCCGTCAGGCCCAAACCGTCGCGAATGAACGTGGACAACAGCGTGCGCGGCTCCGCTTCGTGCTCGACCACCTCACCGTTGACCTCTAGGCTGACCAAGAGTTTCTCGCTCATGTCCGTTCCAATCCGTTCTCGTTGAAGACCGTCTCCAGGACGCGGCCGGTCAGGACGCGCACCAGATGCCTGCGGTAGTCGGACGACGCCTTGACGTCCCCGCCCGGTTGCACGCTGGAGGCCGCCAGATCGGCGCAAGCGAGCGCTGTGGCCGCGTTCGCTGCTCGGCCTTCGAGCCATCGCTCGGCCTCGGTCAGCCTGAACTGGTGCTCTGCAATGCCGCAGTACGCGATTCGGGCGTTGCTGCACACTCCGTTGCGGATCGTCATGACGGCTGCGACGCCGCAGATGGCGAAGTCGCCTTGACGCATACTGATCTCGTCGAAGTAGCCCCGACGCCCCGCAGCGAGCATGGGGATTTCGATCTCGCGCAAGTACTCGTTGCCGCCAACCGCGGTCGTGTACATGCCGAGGAAGAAGTCCGACGCGGCAACGGATCGCGGGTTTGGCCCGTCGATGTGAAATGTCGCATCCAGCGTCAGCAGCACCGCAGGCATCTCGGAAGCGGGATCCGCATGGCAGGAATTGCCGGCGAGGGTGCCTCGATTCCGAACGGTGTGATGGGCGACATGGCCGTAGGCCTGGGCCAGCACGCCACACCGTTCCCTGACCAGGTCGGAGCCCAAAATCTGGTTGTGGCGCGCCAGCGCCCCGATACGGATCGCGTTGCCGTCCGCCTTGATGTAGTCGAGTTCGGTGATCGCGTTGATGTCGATCAGGCGGCTCGGCGAGGCCATGCGGAAATTCATCATGGGCACGAGGCTCTGGCCTCCGGCCAACACCTTCGCGCTGCCATCGTCGGATGCCATCACGGCCCGCAGCTCCTCTATGGAGCGAGGCTGAACGTACTCAAATGGGGCAGGGCGCACAAAGCCTCCATGTCGAATCTATAGTCTTGAACGGATGCATCATTTGGACTTGGGTTGGTGATTCAATCGGCCGGTGGATGGAAGACGTGCACATCCGAAGCGAACTCGCAACGACCACGGGCAAGAACCATGTCCGCTTCATCGTCCGGCTCTTCCAGGTTCATGCGGCCGAACAGGCGCCCTGTACTCGTGAGAGATGCCATGGCGCGCTAGCCTCGCTTCTGCAGGCCCACCCTCGCTAGCGCACTTCGGACCAGTCCGGCGAAGCCTTCGGGCATGACGAGCATGAGAAGGATGGTGACTGCTCCGTAGATCAATGCGGGCGCGCCCTGCCACAGGTTCTCGGCGTAGTTCGGCATCATGACGACGAAGATTCCGCCGATCAGAGCACCGTAGACGCTCTTGAATCCGCCGACGACGGCGCCGATCAGCAGGGTCACGGAGACGAAGAAGGCATAGCTTTCTGGCGAAACGAACTGGGTGGTGAGGGCGCCCAGCGCGCCGGCGACGCCGGTGAAGAACGAACTCACGCCGAAGCAGGCGATCTTGTATGCACGGCTGTTGATCCCCATGGCATCGGCCGAGATAGGCTGATCTCTGATGGCTTCGAGTGCCCGCCCCACACGGCCTGCCACCAGGTTGTCGGCCGCGACGAAACACACCAGCACGACGAGAAAGACGATCGCGTAGAGGGTCTGGTCGGAGTTCAGTCCGATCGCCGTCCACGCCTGCGGCTTGCCCACTTCAAGGCCCTGCACGCCGCCCGTCCAATGGGAGACGAGCTTGTTCTTCGCGAGCTGTGGAACCGCGACCGCGAGTGCGAAAGTCGCCAGGGCCAGATAGAGGAGTTCCAGTCGCAGCGCCGGAACGCCGACCACGAGGCCCACCATCATGCTGATCAGTCCCGCCAAAGGAATCGCTGCCCAGTAGGGAACCCCGAACTTGGCCATCAGGATGGCCGTCGCGTAGCCCCCTATCGCAAGGAAGGCACTGTGGCCCAGGGAGATCTGCCCGTTGTAGCCCGACAGCAGGTTGAGTCCCAGGATGGCGAGCGAGAACGAAAGCACGCTGGTCGCGAGCAGGATCTGGTATCCGGCAAGAACGAAGGGGGCCGAGACGCCGACCAGGACGAACAGCGCCAGGGGCAGCCTCGAAGCGAACTTCATCGGAGGGAACGGAGCGGAGAGATTTGTTTGTGCAAGGGTGTTCATGTGATTGCAATCAGACGCGATGAACCAACCGCCGGCCGAAAAGCCCATTGGGTGCGAGTGTCAGTACGGCGACGATGACGGCCAGCACGAAGGCGAGCTTCAGGTCGCTTCCAATGAGGTAGGCGCCGACCAGGTTTTCGGCGACGCCCAGCATCAGGCCGCCGGCCACCGCACCCCACGGGTTCGAGATTCCACCCAGCACGGCGCCTGCGAACGAATAGAGAATCACGCTGAGCATCATGTTGGGGTCCAGGAAGACCACGGGCGCGGTCATCACGCCGCCGATCGCGCCGATGGCAGCTGCGAGCCCCCAGCCGAGCGCCAGGATCCAGCCGACGTCGATGCCGACGAACTGGCTTGACAGCGGATTGGCCGCTGCGCCCCGCATGGCGAGTCCGAGCTTGGTGAACTTGAAGAAGGCATAGACGAAGAAAAGGACGATCAGCGTGACGAGTCCCACGCCCGCTTCATGCGGAGACATGAAGCCCGTCTTCAGCCAGGCGATGGAGTCGAAGGGGCTGTCGAACCTGCGTACCTCGTATCCGAAGGCGAATCCTGCGATGCCGTTGAACAAGATCATCATGCCCACCATGACGATCACGATGGTGATGATCGGCTTGCCCGAGAAGCGCCGCATCAGCAGCCGTTCGACCGCGACCCCGAAGAGAAAGGACACGACCAGGGTGATGGCGAACGCCGCCCAGTACGACATCCCCTTGGAGATGAGCACCCAGACGAGGTAGGTGGAAAGCACCGCCATCTCTCCCTGCGCGAAGTTCACGAGATGGGTGGTCTGGTAGATCATCACCAGAGCCAGCGCGACGAGCGCATAGACGCAGCCGGTCGTCAGTCCGGTAATCAACTGCTGAATGAAAGCGGAATCTGTCATGGGAGTCTCTCAATAGCCCAAATACACCTTGCGGACGGTTTCATCGCCCTGCAGTTCCTCGGCAGGACCGCTGCGTATGACCTCTCCCGTCTCGATGAGACAGACATGGGAGGCCACGCTCAGGGCGATCTTCGCGTTCTGTTCGACCAGGAGCAGGCTGACGCCGGCCTGGTTGATGTTTTTCAGAGTCTTGAAGATCTCCGCAACGATCTGCGGCGCCAGTCCAAAGGACGGCTCGTCCAGAAGGATCAATTTCGGGTTGGGCATCAGCGCCCGGCCGATGGCGAGCATCTGCTGTTCGCCCCCCGAAAGCGTGCCCGCTTGCTGGCGGCAGCGCTCCTTGAGGCGGGGGAAGAGGTCGTACACCCGGTCCATCCCTTTCCTGACAAACTGACTCGAACCCAGTGTGTAGCCACCAAGGAGCAGGTTGTCTTCGACGGACAGCTGCGCGAACGTTCCACGCCCGTCTGGGACATGGGTGATGCCCAGGCGCACGACCTGCGGTGTTCGCAAGTGGGTGATGTCTTCCCCCTCAAACTGCACACGCCCTTGCCGGCGAACGAGGACGTTGAAGATCGTCCGCAGCAGGGTCGTCTTCCCCGCGCCATTGGCGCCGAGGATGGCGGTGATGCCGCCCCGCGAGACCTGCAAATTGAGGCGGGACAGCACGCCGACGTCCCCATACGACGCGCAGACCCCATCGAGTTTCAGTAAAACGGTCATGCTTCCGTTCCCAGATAGGCGTGGATCACATCGGCGTTGCCGCGGACCTCGCCGGGCAGGCCATCAGCGATCTTCTTGCCGAAGTTCAATACGACGACCTTGTCGGACACCCGCATGACGAGATTCATATGGTGTTCGACGAGCAGCACCGTGATGCCGTCCTGGTCTCTGATCTGCTGGATCTCGCCCGCCAGGCGCTCAACCTCCACGTGGTTGAGGCCGGCCGCCGGTTCGTCCAGGATCAGTACCTTGGGGCGGCTGGCCATCGCCCTGGCCATCTCAACGCGCTTCTGGATAGGAAAGGGCAGGCTACTCACCGGCGTATCCGCGATGTCCGCTAGGCCAAAGCGCTCCAGGATGCGTTCGGTGCGTTCCCCGGTTTCCTCTTCACTGCGTCTGACGGAGGGCAGCGCCAGCATGCTCTTGATGAAGCCGGAGCCCTCGCTTCCATGGGCGCCGACCATGACGTTTCGCTTCACGGACATCGAAGGGAACAAGGCAAGGTTCTGGAACGTGCGTCCGATCCCAAGATGGGCGATCTGGTGCCGGGGCAGTTCAGTCAGTTCGCGCCCGCCGAACCGGATGCTCCCGCCTTGGGGCCGGTAGAGCCCGCTGATGCAGTTGAAGCATGTGGTCTTTCCTGCGCCATTCGGGCCAATGAGTCCACAGATCGACGCACGGTTCACATCGAAGGAGACTTCATCAAGGGCGGTGATGCCGCCGAACTTCACGGTCACCCCGTCCAGGCTCAGCATCATGTCGTCGGTCGCCGTCATGCGCCTCATGCCCGCATGAGGGCCCAGCGGGCGCCGTCGAACTCCTGCAGGCGCATGGCCGTGAACAACTCCCGCTGCTTCGGGCTGGTGCGCACTCGCAGGCCCGGCAGCACGAGCGGGAGTTCCATGTCGAGGTTCATGGTCTGGTTGACCACGTTCTGACGCGATAGGTCCTTGCCGCACTGCTTCAGGATCTGCACCGTTGCCGTGGCGATGGAAACGCCCAGCGCGGCGAGGTTGTCGAGCGGAACCTGGGGCGCGCGCTTCTTCATGAAGGCGAGGAATTCCTTCATCGCAGTGTCGTCGGCCCACGCGGGATCCGCCGGATCCTTCAGATACGCCGTACTGATGACGCCCTTGCACTTGTCCAAGCCTGCAGGCTCGAGAACTTGCGGGATCGAAACCGCGATGCTGGAGATGTACACCTGCGGCTTCCAGTCGGAGTCGAACGCCCTGCGCAGTGCCTGCGCGGTCGACTTCGGAATGCCGAACACGACCAAGGTGTCCGCTCCAGCCGCCTTGAGGGACAGGACCTGGGAATCGACGGTCGGATCCGTGGCTTCGAAGGATTCCTCCTTGACGATCTGGCCCGCCCGAATGGCTGCCTTGAGCCCCGTTAGGAATCCCTTGCCAGCATCGTCGTTCTGATACAGCACGCCCAGCTTGGCGCCCGGCCTCGCTGTCGCAATGTGCTTGGCGATGACGCTGCCCTCGATCCGGTAGGCCGGCAGCCAGGGCAGGCTCCACGGATATTGCTCGATGTCATTGGTGTAAGTCGGCGCTCCCGACAGCACGAAGATCTGGGGCACCTTGGCGTCGTTCAGGTATTTCCGGGTAGCCAGTGAAGTCGCCGTGCCTGTTTGGCCCACGATCGCTAGCACTTGGTCCCGCTCCACAAGCCTGCGGACCTGCTCAAGGCTGCGATTCGGTGCAAAGCCGTCATCCGCAAGGAACGCCCGAATCTTGCGGCCGTTCACGCCGCCAGCGTCGTTCACCTCTGCGAAGTAGGCCTCGAAGGTGCGGCCCAGAGCGCCATAGGCGGCTGCCGCGCCCGTGAGCGGAAGCGTCATGCCAAGCCTGATCTCGGAGGAGCTGACACCTGGCATGTCTTGAGCCAGCAAGTAGGGCGACGCTGTCGATGCAACGGCGGCGGCAAGGAGTTCTCTACGGCGAAGTTTCATGCTTGTCTCGTGAGTGCCGGGATGAAGGCGCCCCGGGATTGCGCCAGAAGAGGTCAATGTATCCCAAATACACGCATTTCAAACAGTTGTTCCGCTCGGTGAATACCCTAGTGAACTGATGTTCGAAACATCTGTTCGTTATGCGTTATGCTCGCTTGCCACCGTTGACGCCGGTTTTGTGGCGACCGGAACACTCAGGGTCTTGAAATGGAAAACTTCAGTCGTCCGCCGATTCGCAGAATCGTGACCGGCCTCTCGGAAAACGGCCTGTCTTGCATCGCTGAGGACGGCGCTTCTCCCGCCGAACTCACCGTGGACACCCGGCCCGGCTACCGGGTCACCAACCTCTGGCGCACGCTCGCGGCGCAGCCGTTCGACGCGCCGGACTCCATCACAGAGCATCAGGGCGTGCAGCCTCCTGACGGCGGCACGGTGCTGCGGATCATCGATGTTCCGCCTGAGCCGCAGGATGCCGAGAGCCGTCAGGCGGCTGTCGAGGCCACCTTCAAGGAAATGTTCCCCGACGCGCATCGCCCGAGTGCGATGGCCGACGCGGCACCGCACCCGGGCATGCACAAGACGACGACGGTGGACTTCGCCATCATGCTTGAGGGCGAGCTCACCGCCATCCTCGATGAGCAGGAAACCGTCATCCGTGCCGGCGATGTCCTGATTCAGCGGGGCACGAACCACGCCTGGGCCAACCGCTCCGGCAACCCTGCCAGGGTTGCCTTCGTGTTGGTGGATGCGCCGCGTCGTGACTGAGCTTGCAGCCGGCGCCGTTGACGCCACTTCATATGACGTCGTCGTTGTCGGCAGCGGTGTTGCAGGGCTGACGGCTGCATTGACAGCGTCGGTCGAAGGTCTTCGCGTGCTCGTGGTGGAGAAGGAGCCGCTGCTGGGCGGCACGAGCGCACTGTCCGGAGGAACCGTGTGGATACCGCCTCGAGAAGTCCAAGGAGAGGCGCGCCAACTTTCCTCCAGCGCGCTGGCATATCTATCGACTCTGATCGGAGACTCCGTACCGAATGCGCTGCTCCACCGGTTCCTGGAGTGCGGTCAGAACGCCCTTGACTACCTGCGCGACCGGGCAGACATCCGGTTCCTCGTGCGCAATCACTCTCCCGACTACCATCCCGAAATGCCCGGCGGATCGCTGGGTGGGCGCTCTCACAATCCGACGGCGTTTGATGGGCGCCGGCTAGGGAAAGCAGGTTTCAAGCGTCTGCGCCCGCCGATGGAAGCATTCACGCTGCTCGGCGGCATGATGGTCGACCTGCAGGATGTCCAGCATCTGCTGCAGGCGCGGCGGTCTCCTCGTTCCTGCGCCCATGGCTTGTCTTTGTTGACCAGATACCTGGGGGACCGGCTTCAGGGTTACGGAAGAGGCACCCGGCTCGTCCTTGGCAACGCGCTGGTCGCGCAATTGCTCGCCGCGCTTGATTCGAGAGCTGTCGCTTGCCTCGTGAACGTTCGGGCGACCGACCTGGTGGTCGACGATGGGCGGGTCATCGGCGTGGAAATCGTGCGGGATGGGAAAGCGCAGATCCTGCATGCGACAAAGGGCGTTGTGGTCGCCTCCGGCGGCTTCCCTTGGAGCGTGCCCCTGCGGCGCGGGTACTCTTCAGAGCCTTCGACATCGTTTTCCGTCGCCGCGCCCGGCAGCAAGGGGGAGGGCATCGAGATGTCGCTCCGCGCCGGTGCCAGCTTGGGTGCGCCGCAGAAGGAGCCTGCCTTCTGGGTTCCGGTCTCGATCCATCAGGGGGACGACGGAAGGGAGGTTCGTTATCCCCACTTCGCCTGGGACCGTGCAAAGCCCGGCCTCATCGCGGTGAACCGGGCAGGGCATCGCTTCGTGAATGAAGCGAGCTCCTATCACGAGTTCGTTCGCGCAATGCCTCGGCCTGCCGCGCCGGAAGGGTCGCGTACCGCGTTTCTGATCTGCGACAGCAAGTTCATGAGGAAATGGGGATTGGGACTCGCCCGGCCCGCTGGTTGGCCGCGGCGCCATCTGCAGCGCAGCGGCTACCTCGTCAAGGGTGACACGCTTGAAGGACTGGCGCGGAGCATTGGCGTCGATGCGGGCGGACTTGGCCGCACCGTCCAGCGCATGAACCGCTTCGCCTTGAGCGGGCACGACGACGACTTTGGAAAGGGCGCCAGTGCGTACAACCGCCACCTGGGCGACCCGTCGCACTCGCCCAATCCATGCGTTGGCGAACTGCGTCACGCACCGTTCTTTGCGGTCCAGGTGCACCCGGGCGATATCGGCACCACGATTGGTGTCCAGACCGACATTCACGCCCGCGCTGTGAACCACGCCGGTGAGCCGATCGCAGGTCTCTATGTGGTCGGAAACGACATGCACTCCATCATGGCCGGCGAGTATCCGGGGCCCGGCATCACCCTCGGCCCTGCGCTCACCTTCGGATGGATCGCGGCCCGCCACTTGGCGACTGCGCCGGTCTGAGAAACACAAAAGCACTCTCGGAGACACGTGTTCAACTGCCAACATCTACGCCATGCCCGTCAAGTCCCAGCAGAACATTGATGTACGCAAGAGGATGATCGATTCGGCCATCGCTCTCTTCGCCCGCAAGGGCGTCGACCAAGTATCACTGCGAGAACTCACCACCGATGCGGGGGTCAATCTGGCTGCGGTGAACTACCACTTCGGCTCCAAGGAGGAGTTGGTCAAGATAGTGTTTGAAGAGCTGACGACGCGCGTGAACCGGGACCGGCTCGATCGCCTCCACGAGATCGAGACAACGTGCAAGGCCAGCGGCACGCCACCCCGGTTGGAAGACATCATCTTGGCTTTCATCGAGCCCTACACGGGCACTGCGAACACCGATGAGGGACTCCTGCTGGCACGCCTCGCGCTGCGGCACCGGACCACGCCGAGCGACATGACGGCCAAGCTAATGCGCAAGCACTTCGATCCCATGGCAAAGCGGTACATCGCGGCGCTCGCGGCTGCGTGTCCGGCCGTGCCGGCAGATGAGTTTCCGTGGCGCTACACCTTCATGGCCAGCGCCGTTGTACTGACGATCACGGACCGGCGGAAGGACAGCCGGCTGCTCAAACTGTCGGACGGCAAGGCAGATCCCAACGATTCCATCTCGCTGAGTGCGGCGCTCGTCCGCTTTCTGGCGAATGGAATGCGCGCGTCTGGGAACCTGCAACGAGTGCTGGCGCCGGCCCCTGCCGGCATTTGAACTTACACCGCATTTTTGACAATCAGTTGGATTGGAGGCGTCTTTGCAATCACTCGATAGAACCCATGAACCTGAACTCCGAAGCTGGGTGCCAAACTCGGAGCCCGGCAGTGATTTCCCAATACAGAACCTGCCCTTCGGCCGCTATCGGTCACGTGAACGCGCGACACCCCGCATCGCAGTAGCCATCGGGAACTTCGTCCTGGACCTGCATGATGCGGCCATGGGTGGCGCATTCGGCAGCACCTGCGCCGACCTGATCGTGGCGAGTGATGGCAACTTACGCCATCTCATGGCCGCGCCACGTGATACCGTCCGCGAGCTTCGCCACGCGTTGAGTGTCGTGCTGTCCGAAGGCCATGCTAAGCAGGGCGTCCTGGAGCGATGTCTTGTTCCCACGGGATCGGTTGAAATGCTGATTCCGACACGTCCGCCCGACTACACCGACTTCTTTTCCTCGATACACCACGCGCGTAACGCAGGTGAGATCCGCCGCCCGGGCAATCCGTTGCTCCCCAATTTCCACCATCTCCCGGTGGCCTACCATGGCAGGCCCTCGACCGTGCGGTGCAGCGGAGACTCGTTCGAGCGCCCTTGGGGTCAGTTACTGCCGCAAGGAGAAGGCGCCCCTGTCCATTCGAGGACGCAATGGCTGGATTTCGAATGCGAAGTCGCCGTATGGGTCGGCCAGCCCAATCGCTGGGGACAGCCCATCGAACTGGCCGACGCCGAGCAGCACATATTCGGCCTCGGTTTGCTCAACGACTGGTCTGCCCGTGACCTGCAGATGTGGGAGACCCAGCCGCTGGGGCCGTTTCTTTCCAAGAACTTTCTGACGACGGTGTCTCCATGGATCGTCACGCTGGACGCGCTGGCCCCCTTCAGGGTGCGCGCCGCGGCACGCGCGCCAGGCACCCCTGCGCTGCTGGCCTACCTCGAAGATGAGGTGGACAAGCGCAGCGGTGGCATCGATCTGAAGCTATCGGTCCTGTTGGAGAGCTCGACGATGCGGCAATCCGGTACGGGGCCGGAAGTCCTGTCAGAGCCGAACTTGCGTGACCAGTACTGGACTATCGCGCAGATGGTGGCGCACCACACCGTCAACGGCTGCGAGATGCTCGCGGGCGATCTTCTGGGCACTGGCACTGTGTCGGGTCCGAGCCCGTCAGAGCTCGGTTGCCTTCTCGAGATGAACAAGTGTGGCCAGGTGCCGATCCGGCTTGCCAATGGCGAATCGCGCATGTGGCTGGAAGACGGCGACCGCGTGATCTTGAAAGGTCGTTGCGAACGGGATGGCTTCGTTCCGATTTCGTTCGGCGAGTCGTCCGCCATCGTGGCGGACGCGGAGGCTCGCGAGTGACGTTCAAGGCTTGGCCGGCGGCTAGTCTTGGAGTGGTTCGAAGCCGGAGCGCCTGTGGATGCCGGCGCCGGCCGCCGATCGGAAGCATCACCAGCACGTTGCTCGCTGAAGGCGGTGGTCGGAGTTCGACGAGAACCGGCCGCTCTGGCATCTCACGGAATCAGGTTAAGGAAGCGACATGAGCATTCTTTCCGCATTGGGTGGCATCAGCGGCCAGGTGGTGTGGGTCACCGGAGCCGGCACCGGCATCGGGCAGAGTATCGCGCTCGCTTTCGCGCAGGAAGGTTGCAGGGTCGCCGTGTCGGGCCGCTCTGCGGAGAAGCTGGCCGAGACCGCGACGCTCGCAAGGGGGTTCGGCTGCGAGGTTCTGGCCGTGCCGGCGAACGTGGCCGGCGCGCGAAGCGTGGCCGAGGCCCACCGAGTGATCGTTTCAAGCCTGGGCGAGGTCGACATCCTGGTCAACAACGCCGGCACCAACGTGCCGCGCCGGTACTGGCAGCATCTGTCGCCCGAGGACATGGCGACCATCATCGACGTGAACCTGAAAGGCCCCTTCGCCTGCAGCCTGGCGGTCCTGCCGGCGATGCGGTCGCGCCGCCGGGGACTGTTGATCCATATCGTTTCCAACGCAGCGGCCGGCATTTTTCCCGGTGTGGGGCCTTCGTATACCGCGAGCAAGCATGGCGCGCGTGCGCTGTCGGCCACGATCAATGCCGAAGAAGGGATCCACGGCATCCGCAGCATCTGCATAAACCCCGGCGCAGTGGCGACTCCATTCCAGAAGTCGCGTGCGGACGGGCCCTCGGCTGAGGATCTTGCCTCGATGGTGCAACCTGAAGATGTCGCCGCCGCCGCGGTGCTTGCGGCGCGCATGCCCGCCCGTACCTGCCTGGCTGAGATCCTCATCACCCCGACCGACAATCACATCCACCGTGCGACGGCCAGGGCAATCTCTGCTTCGCTGCCGGATGCCTGAGAGATGTCGCCGATCCTATGCCTGGACGACTTCGAGGAAGCCGCAAGGGCGTTCCTGCCAACGCCTGTCTTTCAATACATCGCAGGCGCCGCCGAGACCAACGCCTCGCTCGCGGGGAACCGCCGTTCGTTCGACAGATACCGATTCGTTCCCAGGGTTCTGGTTGACGTCACGCAGCGGTCGAGCAGCGCATCCCTGTTTGGCGAGACCTACGCGGCGCCTTTCGGAATCGCGCCGCTGGGACTGAGCGCGCTCTTTGCCTACCGCGGGGACATCGTGATGGCCCAGGCTGCTGCCCAGCACGATGTCCCGATGATCATGAGCGGATCGTCCCTGATTCGCCTTGAAGAAGTGATCATGGTGAATCCCCGGGCCTGGTTTCAGGCCTATCTGCCCGGAGAAATGGCACAGATCGAGGTGCTTCTTGACCGCGTTGCTGCGGCCAGGTTCCAGACCTTGGTCATCACGGTCGATACCCCCGTCGCGGCGAATCGGGAGAACAACGTCCGAGCCGGCTTCACAACGCCTCTTCGGCCCACGCCCAGGCTGGCGTGGCAGGGACTCACGCGGCCGCAGTGGCTCTTCGGGACGTTCGTCAAAACGATTGCGCGCCATGGCATGCCGCATTTCGAGAACAACTACGCCACGCGGGGCGCGCCGATACTGTCCAAGCATGTCCTTCGGGATTTCTCGGACCGTGGGCATCTGACCTGGAAACACTTTTCCGCCATTCGCCGCCACTGGAAAGGCAAATTGGTCATCAAGGGCGTTCTGCACGCCGATGATGCTCGGGCCGCCGCCGACGCGGGCGCGGACGGGATCATCGTGTCCAACCATGGCGGCCGCCAGCTCGACGGAGCCGCGTCGCCGCTCGACGTCCTTCCTTCGATCGTCGCGGTTCGCACCGGGCTCCCGGTGATGCTGGACGGAGGCGTGCGCAGAGGAACCGATGCGCTCAAGGCCCTCGCGCTCGGCGCGAGCTTCGTCTTCGTTGGCCGACCATTCGGCTACGCGGCCGCGGTCGGCGGCCTACCCGGCCTGAACGACGCGCTCGGCTTCCTGAAGGCGGAGATCTCGCGCGACATGGCAATGCTCGGCATTCGTGGCCTGGCCATTGACGACTTGCGCGAACGCGTCATTCAGGCCCATTGAACCGCCACCGCCGCGCAACCTCACGCACATTCCGCACCTGCAGCATGCCAATGAATTCTCCCCTCGGTTTCACCACAGACATCGTGCACGCTGATCGCCGGTTCGGCGGTAACCATGGCGGCGTGCACCAGCCGGTGCAAACTTCGACTCAGTTCGGCTTCGACAAAGTCGAAGACCTGATTGGCGTCTTCCAGGGCTCCGTAAAGGGCGCGTACAACTACGCAAGGCAGGGCACGCCGACCACAGCGGCACTGGAAGCCAAGCTTACCCGGATGGAAGGCGGCGTCGGCACGGTGACCTTCGCCACCGGCATGGGGGCCATCGCTGCGCTGTTCTTCACCTTGCTCAAGGCGGGCGACCACCTTGTGTCGAGCCGGTTCGTGTTTGGCAACACCAGCAGCGTGCTGGACACCGTCGCAGGCCTGGGCATCTCGGTGACCAGAGTGGACGCGACCTCGGTCGACTGCGTGGTCGAGGCCGTTCGACCCAACACGCGCATGGTGTTCGTCGAGGCCGTGGCCAACCCCGGAACACAGGTCGCTGATTTGGCCGCCATCGGTGCGCTGTGCGTGCAGCGCGGCATCCTGTTCGTGGTGGACAACACTATCCTCTCGCCCGCTCTCTTCAGGCCGGCCGCAGTGAGTGCCGGACTGGTCTTGCACTCGCTGACCAAGACCATCGCCGGCCATGGTCATGCGCTGGGCGGAGCCATCGTCGACACGGGCCTGTTCGACTGGTCTGGCTATCCGAACATCGCGGCGCCTTACCGCAAGGGCGATGCGGGGCAGTGGGGATTGACGCAACTGCGCAAGAAGGGGTTGCGCGACCTCGGCGCGATGCTCTCGGCCCAGCATGCGCACGCTATCGCCATCGGGGCAGAAACCTTGGCCCTGCGAGCGCGACATACCAGCCAGAGCGCGCTGGCCCTCGCGGAATTCCTGGCATCTCATCCGGCAGTCGCGCAGGTCAACTATCCCATGCTGCCTACCCATCCGCAGTACGCCCAGGCCGCGCGGCTGTTCGCCGGCGGCTCTTGGCTTCTGTCGTTCGAATTGAAGAATGCGAACGACTGCCTGGGCTTCATCAACCGCCTGCGCCTGCCGGTGAAGGCCACAGGCATTGGGGACACGCGCAGCTTGGTGATTCCGGTGGCGCACACCATCTTCTGGGAAGCGGGTGCCAAAGTGCGTGCCGACATGGGCATCGCCGATGGCATGGTGCGTCTATCGGTGGGGCTGGAAGAAGTGGAAGACCTCTGCGCCGACTTGGACCAGGCACTGCAGTGACGGCGCAGTGCTTTCGGGTGCAGGGCTTGGCGGTCCGAGGGACCTAGGCATTGGCTGGCCTCCTAAGCGGGACGTGATACAGCCGATGCAATCGGCGCGGGGCGGTCCTCGGCGCAGTCAGATGAACGGCCGATCGATACAATCGTTTCATGCGAACAGCAAAATCAGCCGAAATGCCTCAGCAGCAGCCTCAAGATGTTGACGTCCGCGTACGGATGGTCGAGTCCGCGATCGTTCTCTTCGCGAAGAAGGGCGTAGACGATGTCTCCTTGCGGGAACTCACTACCCACGCCGGGACCAGTTTGGCCGCGGTCAACTATCACTTCGGCACGAAGGAAGCGTTGGCCAAGATCGTGTTTGAAGAGCTATCGAAGCGGGTCAACCAGCGCCGCCTTAGCAGCCTGAGCGAGATCGAGGCGCGGTGTATTGCACTTGGCAAGCCACCTGCGCTCGAGGACGTCATCTCTTCCTTCATCGAACCCTACGTTGGAAGCAGCCATGGCGATGAAGGCCTCCTGCTCGCGAGGTTGATCTTGCGTCACAGGACGACCCCGAGCGACATGACGTCCAAGCTCATGCGCAAACATTTTGATCCGATGGCCAAGCGGTACATCGCCGCATTCGCCGCGGCGTGTCCAGACGTTCCCGCCGAAGAGTTTCCATGGCGATATACCTTTATGGTGAGCACCGTGGTTCTGACAATCACGGACCGAACCAAGGACAGTCGGCTGGCCAAGCTTTCTGACGGGCAGGCCGATCCCACCGACGCCCGAGCATTGGCGGGGGCTCTTATGCGCTTTCTCATTGGCGGCATGCGCGCCCCTTTCTTGAAGACCTGACCATCCGTCGGGGTCGGAGTGAGGTGTCGGGAAGTACTGGGCGCTGCACGCTGTCTACCGGATCGCAACCGGGTTGATGAGTGCCTGAACCGAGCCGGTGATGCGTGCGATGCCGAGGACAAACATGAACTCCCAAGCCTTGTCGGCCACCAACGGTGCCGTGTTCATGCCCTCGAGAATGTAAACGCCGTGGCGCGCGAGTAAGGTCTGGTGTACTTCAAACACTCCCGCGCCCTTTTCGAACGGGATCACCTCTAGGCCATATTGATCTGCGCCGACGGCCACCACACCTTTTTCGGCCAAGTACGCAGCGCCCTCCTTGCCTAGCCCTGGCTCGCCGGCAAGGAAGCGCGGCGTATCCGTGCGTTCGAGCTGCGCCCAGCCGGTATGAAACAGCACGACGTCGCCCTTCCGGATCTCGATACCCTGGCGAGCCGCTTGCTCGTCTATCTCCTTTCGATTGAAGGCAGTGCCTTCTTTGACAATGTCAGTACCGTAGTAAGCGGTCATATCGAGTACAACACCGCGCGTTACGAACGGGGGAATTTTCTCCACGCCTAGTTTCGTTAGCCCATCGATCTTCGCGAAGTCGCTTGACTTGTTGCAGTTGTAGTAGACGTTGTCGATTCCGAAATGGCCGAGACCGTCGATCTGCGAGCCGATTCCGACCCAGCCCATGATGATGTCGTCGTTGTAGCTGCCCTTGTTGGGGCCGAAGGTTGTGCCGCCTGCTTGACCGGGCTGTACGACGAGCAGTGACCAAGTGCGCGGACCGTAGGCGGCCGACTTGTGACTCGTCTCTATCGCGAGGGGATAGCTCTTACCTGTTTTGACAAGTTTGGCCGCCGCTTGCGCGAGCTGCGGCGTTAGGTGGTTGGCAGCACCGATCTCGTCGTTGGGGCCCCATTTCGATCTGCACCATTCATCTTGCGCCTTCACATCTCCAACTGCGACAGCCATCGTCAAGACGCTGGCGAGCACACCTAATTCCTTAAGCATCGTAAGTTCCTCGGTTTGAGGGTGGAAGAAAAACTTCTATGGCGCGGCCGCTACGCCGGTGATCTGAGGTAGCGACCCGCGGCGCAAGCACAGGACCACGTCCCGACGTTGGCGTCCGGTCGCCCCGCGTTTGGCTGCTCGAGAATCGGCGGCTATGCGCATGAATCTGTCCTAGGACATACCATCTTGGTTTTCGAAGCGCAGGCGGCGTCTCCCGTCTCGTAGGCCAGAAGGCGCGCCGCATTTTCACCAAGGATTTGCTTCCGCTCTGCCTCCGAGAGGTTGGGGACCGCGGCGAGAAACGCATGCACGTCGTACTGCCCCATGTCGAAGGGATAGTCCGTACCGACCACCAACTGCGAGGCACCGACCGTATCGATCAGATGCCGAACGATGCCTGGATCGTGGACTACGATGTCGTACCAGATCCGGCGCAGGTAGACCGAGGGTGGGTGCGCCAGACCTGCGCCCGCCTCCGGGCGCACAAGGCTGCCATGCTCCGTCCGTCCCATGTACGAAGGCAAGTACCCGCCGCCGTGCGCCGCGATCAGCTTGATGTCGGGATGGCGGTCGAGCACACCGTCGAAGATCAGCTTGCTGAGCGCGATAGTGGTTTCCAGTGGCTGCCCGATCAGGTTGGAGAGGTAGTGGGCATTGACGCGCTCGCCAAGCGAGGTGCCCAGGGGATGGAGAAAGACGATGCATCCCAGAGCATTCACGGTTCGCCAGAAGGGCTCCAGCCGCGGATCGGCGAGCTCCATGCCACCGGCGTTGCTCGATATCTCGATGCCGCGCAATCCGAGTTTGCGAACCGCGAATTCCGCCTGCGCAGCCGCAAGTAGCGGATGCTGCAGCGATACGGTTCCCAGACCTTCGAGACGGCTCGGCGCGAAAGCGCAGAGGGTCGCGATGTTCTCGTTCTGGACCCGGACGATCTCCTCGGCCAGTGCCTCCTCCGCCCAGTAATAGTATTGCGACGGCGAAGGGCTGACGACCTGGAGATCGACCCCCATGGCGTCCATGTCGCTCAAACGATCCTCGACCGTGGTCATCCTTCGCAGCGCTGGCGGGATGAGGACGTCTTGGTTGTGACGCAGCGACGCGGCGCCGAGCAGTCTCTCCTGCAGCGCGCGCTCACCGCGCTTTTGAGGCGTGCCCGCCACGAGTGCTTCCACGCCGGGCGTCAGCGCATGGCAATGGAAGTCCACGGTGAAGTGCCGCTGACTATGTGCGCGCGGGCGTGGTACCGACGGTTCGTGTCGGCAATAGGGCGTGCAGGTGTGCAGCACGCTCAGTCCAGCTTGATGTTGCGGGACTTGATCACCGCGCTCCAAGTTGCCTGGTCCCGCCTCACCATGGCCGCCATGGCCTCGGGCGTTCCCTCCATCGGTTCGCAGTAGAGATCGCGGATGCGCTTCTGGACATCCGGGCGGTGGCTGGCCGCCGTCAGCTCGCGATTGAGGCGCGCAATGACGTTCGCCGGTGTCCCTGTGGGTGCCCAGAAGCCATGCCATGCCGTCAGGGCGAGACCTTGGTGCGTTTCGGAGAACGTGGGGACGTCCGGTAGCGCAGGATGCCGCTTCTCCGGCGTGAACGCGATCGCGCGAACTTTTCCCGCCTTGATCATTGGGATGGCAGACGCGGCCGGCTCGATCACCATGGGCACCTGGTTGCCAATGACGTCTGGAATTGCCGAGGTGCGATAGGGCACATGCGTCATGCGCAGCTTCTCACTGTCGATGAGCATTTCCATGAACAGGTGTGGAAAGCCGCCCTGGCCGTAGGACGCATAGGCCACCGTGTCGGGCTTGGCGCGGACAAGCGCGATGAGCTCCGCGAGATTCTTCGCCGGAAAGTCATTGTTCACCACGAGAAACAAGCCTTGTGAAACGACTGGGGCGATTGGAGCGAAGTCTCGGTCGGAGTTGAAAGGCAGCTTGGCAAACAGGTAAGGATGCGTGGTGAAGGAATTGGCGATGGCATACAACAGTGTGTTGCCGTCGCTCGCAGCCTTCGCCACCGCATCCTGTGCGATGTTGCCGGTTGCGCCCGTCCGATTCTCAACGACGATGGGAACTCCGAGCGTCTGGGAAAGCTGCTCCGCATAGATGCGTGCGAACGCGTCCGGCGGCCCCCCTGCAGAGCCGCCCAGAACGACGCGGATGGGTCGGTCCGGCCACTGTGCGAACGCCAGCGCGGGCACCAAGGTCAGCAGGAGAAGAAGCATCCGCAGAGCGCAGCCTATTTGACCCATAGTTATCTCCATTTGATTGTTCGTCGCCCCCTCCGAATGCTCAAAAAAGAGGCTATGCCGGCGATGATACACTAGTTCAAAACAGTTGTTCAATCAGGCGCCCGGTGCTGGGCAAGGAGAGTCTCATGGAGGTCTTGCGAAGCCGTTGGTCTTCAAATGAAGAGAACCATCGATTCGTCGTCGAGGAAAGCGCAACGGGTCTGCCGCTGTCCGCAATCCAGGGGGGTGGCAGCCAGGAAGTCGATGCGGCCGTTCGCGCGGCGCATGCCGCGTTCGGAGAGTGGAGAAAGCTCAGTGGAGCAGAGCGCGCCAAGTACCTGCGCAAAGCCGCGGCAGTGCTCGCGGACGAGGCCAACGACCTCGCCCGCCTGCTCGCCAGGGAGAATGGGAAGCCGGCCCGAGATGCGCTTCAGGGCGATCTCGCCAGCTTGGTCTGGTCGTTCGAGTTCTTCGCGGGTCAGGCGGAGCGCTTGTCAGGCTCTTTTTCGGATGGGGGCGACATGTACACCGCCACCGTCAGAGAACCCTACGGTGTCGTCGCCGGAATTCTCCCGTTCAATTGGCCACCGGTCCATCTCGGCGCCAAGGCGGCGCCTGCGCTTGCCGCCGGGAACACGATCGTGTTCAAGCCGGGCGAGCAGGCGCCGCTCACCGCCATGCGCATTGTCGACATCTTGACGGACATTCTTCCGAAGGACGTCATCCATATCGTTCCTGGCAGAGGTCTGGAGGTGGGCATCGCCCTCACAACGCACCCGCTGGTGCGAAAGATATCGTTTACGGGATCTCCTGGTGCGGGCACCGCTGTCCTGCAAGCTGCGGCGGCAAGACACACGCCTGTTCTTTTGGAACTGGGCGGCAAGAATCCAGTGCTGGTCTTCGAGGACGCCGATCTGGATCGTGTAGTAGCAGATTGCGTGGAGGCGAGCTACTTCAACAAGGGTGAAGCGTGCACAGCGGCATCGCGCCTGCTTGTCCACGCCTCCTTGGCCGAGGCATTCATCGAGAAGTTCTCCGCTGCCGTAAAGAAGTTGAATGTCGGGTGTCCGCTCGATCCGAATACCGACGTCGGCCCGCTGGTCAGTCGAGCCCAGAAGGATCGCGTGCTGGCACACATCGAACGAGCCCAAGCGGACGGCGCTACCGTGGCCGCACAAGCAAAGCTTCCCGCCGCGCCTGAAAATCTGGACGGCTTCTTTGTCGCACCAACGATCCTGGTTGGAGTGGCCCCGCACATGGCGGCCTTCAAAGAAGAAATCTTTGGTCCCGTTGCCTGCGTGACGACCTTCGCCAGCGAATCCGAAGGCGTCCAACTGGCCAATGGAACGGACTTCGGCCTAGTGGCGGCGGTCTATACACGCGATCAGCAGCGTGCGCTGCGGGTCGCTCGCGAAATCGAAGCCGGCATCGTCTATATCAACAACTACCGCAGGCGCATGGCTGGGACCCCGTTCGGCGGCACAAAAGCGAGCGGCTACGGCCGCGAACACTCGGCGCAGACCATGGATGAATATAGCTATAGCAAGGCCTTGCGTATTCCATCTGGAAGCACAGAAATCCGGCCGACCTGGCCACCGTCGCGGTAGCGAGTTCGGTGAACGCGAGGTATCGCAAAGTGATCGAATTGAGACATTTTCGGTACTTCATCGCCGTCGCCGAGGATCTGAACTTTCGCCGCGCAGCTGAGCGAATCCACATCGATCAAACCTCGCTGTCGCGCTCTGTCCGCGATCTTGAAGAGCAGTTGGGCGCGCCATTGTTCGTTCGGCTCCCACGCAAGCTGCACCTCACGCCGGCTGGATTGAAGTTGCTGAAGGAAACGCGCAGGCTTCTCATCCGGTTCGAGCGCATGAAGCGCACGGTCCGCCAGACGCATGCCCTGTATCAGGCGCCTTTGCGCATCGGCGTTGCTGACGGCATCGCGCAACCCAGGCTGTCCGCATGCCTTGCCAGCTGGCGTACTGTGGCGCCCGAGGTGCCACTGGAGCTGGCAGAACTGCGCGCGGGCGAACTGATCGGCGCACTCAAGAGCGAAGAGATCGAGGTCGGCTTCTCTTTCGGCGTTCCCGATGACGAGGTCATTGCGCAGGCCCCTGCGTGGCGCTACCGCCTCATGGCGGTGCTACCGCACAGCCATGAATTGGCCAGTCGGAAGATCGTCGCCCTGCCAGAGTTGCTGGCGTTCCCGCTGCTGTCCTGCAACGAGCAGTGCCTGCCTGGCCTGCTCTGGCAGATGCGTACCATCGTACGGAAATACGTCGATCGCGCTACCCTCGCGGGCGAGGCCTGCACCCTGTCGGGCTACGTGACCCGCATCGCGGTGGGGGAGGGCGTCGGACTGGGTGACGAGGGTCATGCGCAGACCCTCCGGCGCAGCGACGTGCTGGCACTCCCATTGGCCGAGGAAGAGCACATCACCACCTTCGTGTTGCACAAGCATCAGCGCTTTGGCATCGCAGCCCCTGTTCAACGCTTTCTTACCCACGTCAGCGCTTTGTCATGATCGTTACGCGATGCGGTTTTGCTGCACGGTCAGGCTGCGCCATCAGCATTGGACATACTGCTGCATCCTGAAGATGCTTTAGGTCCGAGACGCTGGGTCATTGCGCCTCTAGGAATCTGGAATCCCACCAGCCAGCTGCGTTCTCTTTCGACATGCCCGCCAGCCTTCGCTGGCCTACGCCCACGTGGGTGTACTGCGAGGCGCATCGATTCCAGACTCGTGCCATGCGCGCCATGGGGGTGCGCGTGCGCATGGCGCAGCTGCGCCGAAGGGAACTTCGGATATGGCTTTTCGACAGGGAACAGGCGAGAGTGCCGGATCGAGCATCCAAACAGGAATTCTGCTGGGGCAGATCGCGGCCGTCTTTGGCGTGGTCCTGGCCGGCGTGTGGGTGGCCACCCAGTGGACCGCATATGCGCTCGGCTATCAGCCACGGCTGGGGCCTGCGTGGGCCGATGTGGCTGGCCTGCCGGTCTACGAACCCTGGAAGCTGTTCGAGTGGTGGTACTGGTACGACGCCTATGCGCCAGGTGTCTTCGTGCGCGGCGGGGCCATCGCCGCAGCCAGTGGACTGCTCGCCACCGGCGTGGCCATCGGCATGGCGCTGTGGCGCTCGCGCGTGGCCCGGCGCGTCACCACCTATGGCTCCGCCCGCTGGGCCGAGCGCGAAGAGATCCGCAAGGCCGGCTTGACCGGCCCCGCCGGCGTCTTCCTCGGCCGCAAGGACGAGCACTACCTGCGCCACGACGGCCCCGAGCACGTGATGGCCTTCGCGCCCACCCGCTCGGGCAAGGGCGTGGGCCTGGTCGTGCCAACGCTCTTATCCTGGCCCGGCTCGGCCGTGATCCACGACATCAAGGGCGAGAACTGGACGCTCACGGCCGGCTGGCGCTCGCGCTTCTCGCATTGCCTGCTGTTCAACCCCACCGACGCGCGTTCGGCCGCCTACAACCCGCTGCTGGAAGTGCGCCGCGGCGCGCACGAGGTGCGCGACGTGCAGAACATCGCGGACATCCTCGTCGATCCCGAGGGCGCACTGGAACGGCGCAACCATTGGGAAAAGACCAGCCACGCACTGCTGGTCGGCGCCATCCTGCACGTGCTCTATGCCGGCCAGGACAAGACGCTGCGCGGCGTCGCCAACTTCCTCTCTGATCCGGCATGCCCGTTCGAGGTGACGTTGCACCGGATGATGACGACGAAGCACCTGGACGATAGCCCGCATGGTGTCGTCGCATCGGCGGCGCGCGAAGTCCTCAACAAGAGCGACAACGAGCGCTCCGGCGTGCTGTCCACGGCAATGAGCTTCCTCGGCCTGTACCGCGACCCCACGGTGGCCGAAGTCACGTCGCGTTGCGACTGGCGGATCGCCGACCTGATCTCGGCCGCACACCCGGTATCGCTCTACCTGGTGGTGCCGCCGTCGGACATCAGCCGCACGAAGCCGCTGATCCGGCTGATCCTCAATCAGATCGGCCGGCGTCTGACCGAATCGCTCGACGGGTCCGACGGCATCGCGCGCAAGCACAAGCTGCTGCTGATGCTCGACGAGTTCCCTGCACTCGGGCGTCTGGACTTCTTCGAGTCGGCCCTGGCTTTCATGGCGGGCTATGGTCTGCGCGCCTTCCTGATCGCGCAGTCGCTCAACCAGATCGACAAGGCCTACGGCCAGAACCATTCGATCCTGGACAACTGCCATGTACGCATCGCGTTCGCCACCAACGACGAACGTACGGCCAAGCGCATTTCCGACGCGCTGGGCACGGCCACCGAGCTGCGCGCGCAGCGCAACTACGCGGGCCACCGGCTCGCGCCGTGGCTCGGACATTTGATGGTCTCGCGCCAGGAGACGGCGCGCCCGCTGCTCACACCCGGCGAGGTGATGCAGTTGCCGCCTGACGATGCCGTGGTGATGGTGTCGGGCCACGCGCCGATCCGCGCGCGCAAGATCCGCTACTACCTCGACCGAAACTTCACGGTGCGTGTGAAGCCAGCGCCGTTGCTCACCGCGGCTGGCCACTACGCCGACGCCCCGGCGCCGCGCGCCGACGACTGGAGCGGGCTTGCGCCGCTGGCTGCTCCCATCCTGGACATGGCGCTGGCGGGCCAGGCCGGCACCGTCGATGACGGCGGCCGCCAGCATCAGCTCGAGCTGGACGAGGTCGCCTACGCACCCCAACCCGAGCCCGGCGGCGACGACCTCGGCCTGCTCGATGACGACGACTCGCCTCTTCCCCTGCCGACGCAGCTCGACCCGCGCCTGCAGCGTGCGGCGCGGCTGGCCGCGCTCGACCCCGACGATGGAATCGCGCTATGAGCCGCGCTCGCCTGAACATCTTCCTCGAACGCGACCATGCGCGCCGGCTCGACGAGCTGGCCGCGATGAAAGGCCTGTCCAAGTCCTCGATCATCGCCGCTGCGCTGTCCTCGTTCCTCTCGCCCGACAGCGGCGACCAGCGCGAGGCCG
>JAFECZ010000109.1 GCA_018241905.1 Pseudomonadota bacterium | reverse complement strand
ACAACTGGCGCATCGGTGCCGGCGCCACCATGTACTACCCCGTGCAGGTGGACGGCGCCCTCTTCTCCATCGGCGATCCGCACATCTCCCAGGGCGACGGCGAGATCAGCGGCACGGCCATCGAGGCATCGCTGAACGTGATGTTCCAGATCGTGCTGCGCAAGGACTTCAGCTTCCCCTCGCCGCTGCTGGAAACGCCCGACTCCTGGATCGTGCACGGCTTCCACGAGGACCTGGACCAGGCCGGCAAGAACGCCGCGCGCGACATGGTCAAGCTGCTCACCGAGCACCAGGGCCTCTCGCGCGACGACGCCTACTCGCTCATGAGCGTGGCCTCCGACTTCGGCGTGACGCAGGTGGTGGACAGCACGCAGGGCGTGCACTGCACCATCTCGCGCAACATCTTCCCGCACCGCGACGAGAAGAAATAAGCAAACAAGAGAGAAGGAGACAGCAATGCACTACGTCTATGTCGGGCGCAACGAATGGGTTGCGCTGGTGGTGGGCCTGATCACGGGCACGCTCTACACCTGGCTGAACCTGCCGATTCCCGCGCCCAACGTGGCCGGCGGCATCTTCGCGATCCTGTTCACCTACATCGGCTACCTGATCGTGGGCGCCTTCCGCAGGACCGTGGCGTTCGGTGCGCCGCCCAGCGAGCGCTGAAGCGCCCGTCGCGCAAATCACTCATCCAGCAAGAACACAAGGAGAAAACGACATGGTTGAACTCGCGATCGGAGCCACCGAAGGGCTGGCCGCCGCAGTGGGTCTGGTGACCGGCATTGTCTACACTGCAGTGCGTGCGCCCATTCCGGCGCCCAACGTGCTGGGCGGCATCTTTGCCATCTTCGGCACCTTCGCCGGCTTCGTCCTGGTGGCGGCAATGCGGGGGCAGTTGCAGTTCGGTTAGCGCACGTGCATGCAAGGGGCCGCCCGGCCGGCGGCCCCTTGCGTGCGCTAACAGGAGACGCCAGTGTCAGGAAGGCCAGAAATCCGGCAGCTGTCCTTTTCGACAGAAGCCTATCCACAACAAAGCCGCGAAGCCGCGTGGCGCGACCAGCTCGTCGCCGCGCGGCTTCGCTGCGAAGACCTCAAGGCCGGCGATTCGCTGCACGGCGCCATCCAGTTCCGGGTGACGGCCTCGGGCATCGAGCTGGCCATCGTCGCTTCGGTGCCGCAGACCCTTTCAGTTGGCACGCCAAGCACGGACGGCCTGCTGATGTGCTTGCTGCTCGAAGGCGATGCCGAACTGTGCATCGACGGGCTGAGCGAGCTGCTGGCCTCGGGGCAACTGGTGTGCGTGCCCGGCGGGTTGCGCTGCGACCTGGCCATTTCCACGTCGTTCCGGCTGCTGGTCGTGCACATCGCGCCGGCCCTGCTGGCCTCGCGCATGGACCTGGCGCCGCCGGCCAGTGCACTGCGGATGCAGGGCGAAGCCAGTGCGCTGCTCGCGCAGATCCTGCAGTCGGTGGCCGGAATCTTCGAGGCCGCGTCGGGAAACGACCCGCAGGTGCTGCAGCCCTTCGAGGGCATCGTCACCGAATCGCTGGCGGCCGCGCTGAACGAATGCCGCCTGCAGGCCCGGCCCGACCGGCTGCAGGGCCGCGCCCTCATGTCCCGCGTGTGCGACCTGATCCAGAAGAAGCTGGCCGACCCGGCGCTGAGCCTGTCGGGCGTCGCGGCGGACCTGCAAGTCTCGGGGCGCTACCTGCAGAAGCTGTTCGAGAAATCGGGCACCAACTTCTCGGCCTATGTGCGCACCAACCGGCTCGAGCACTGCCGCGCCGACCTGGCCAACCGGCACTACGACAAGCTGTCGGTGTCCGACATCTGCTTTCGCTGGGGCTTCAACGACCCCTCCCACTTCAGCCACGCCTTTCGCGAGCAGTTCGGCATGCCGCCCAGTGCCTACCGCGACCGCTCCGCACAGACGCAGGCCAAGGACCCGGCGCGCAAGATCTCGCGCGGCCTGCCGGCCGGCGTGAAGCCGGCCGCGCCCGGTGCGGCACTGGCTTTCGGGCATGGCAGCGCGGCCTCTGCCGTCTCGACCAGCCACCCGCGCTTCGACAACCTCAAGGACGGCAGCATCCTGGGCGCGCGCCATCACTGGGTGCACGCCACCGACAAGACGGTGCACTGGGGCTATCTCAGCCGCAACCTGCCGCCGGTGCTCACCGTCGAGTCGCACGACTACGTGACCATCGAGACGCTGACCCAGCACGCCGCCGACGACTGGGAACGCATGATCGAAGGCGACGCCGGCGCCGAAAGCGTCTTTCACTGGACGGCGCAGCGCAAGAACGTCGACCGGCGCGGCGCCGGCCCCATCGATGCCTCCATCTACGGACGCGGCGCCGGCGAGGGCTTCGGCGTGCACATCTGCACCGGGCCCATCGCGGTGCGCGGCGCCATGCCCGGCGACGTGCTGGAGCTGCGCATCCTCGACATCCAGACGCGCCCCTGCGCCAACCCGCGCTACCCGGGCAAGGCCTACGGCAGCAACGCCGCCACCTGGTGGGGCTTTCATTTCCGCGACCTGGTGACCGAGCCGCGCGACCGCGAGGTGGTGACCATCTTCGAGATCGACTGCGAGCGTGCCGACGGCACGGCGCGCGCCCTCTACAACTTCCGCTGGACGCCGCAACGCGACCCCTTCGGCGTGGTGCACCCCACCATCGACTATCCCGGGGTGCCGGTCGACCACACCACCATCGAGAAGAACCACGAAGTGCTGCGCGACGTGCGCATTCCGATCCGCCCGCATTTCGGCGTGATCGCTGTGGCGCCCGACCAGGACGGGCTGGTGGACTCCATTCCGCCCTCGACCTTCGCCGGCAACCTGGACAACTGGCGCATCACGCGCGGCGCCAGCGTCTTCCTGCGCGTGGCGGTGCCGGGCGGCCTGCTGTCCATCGGCGACCCGCATGCCTCGCAGGGCGACTCGGAGCTGTGCGGCACGGCCATCGAGTGCTCGCTCACGGGCGACTTCCAGCTCATCCTTCACCCGCGCGACAAGATCTCGCCGGGCGCGGCCTTTGCCGACCTGAGCTATCCGCTGGTGGAAACGCCCGATGAGTGGATCCTGCACGGCTTCAGCCTGCCCAACCACCTGACCGAGCTGGGGCAGAAGGCGCAGAGCCAGATCTACATGAAGTCCACCCTGGACGACGCCATGCGCGACGCCTTCAGGAAGACGCGCCGCTTTCTCATGGCGGTGAAAGGCCTGAGCGAAGACGAGGCCGTCACCCTCATTTCGGTGGCGGTGGACTTCGGCATCACCCAGGTGGTCAACGGCAACTGGGGCGTGCACGCCATCATCCGCAAGTCGCTGTTCCCGCAGAAGGCATGAAGGCCGGGGCAGCCGGGCACGACAGCCTGCCGATGCTCCTGCTGCTGTGCCTGGCCGCCGGCCATGTCGACGTCACCGGCTACGTGCAGCAGAAGGTCTTCGCAGCCAACATGACGGGCAACACCGTGCTGGCGGTCATGTCGCTGGCGGCGCGCGACTGGGCGGGCGCCATCGAACGCGGCGCCACCCTGCTGGCCTTCTTCGCCGGCGCGGCGGCCAGTGCGCTGCTGATGCGGTGGCGGCGCGGCCAGTCCGGGCGGCTGTCGCTGTGGGTGGAGGTGGCGCTGCTGGCAACGGCCTGCGTGCTCGATCCCACCCGGCCCGCATGGCTGGGCCTGGTCACCGCGGCCATGGGCGTGCAGGCCACGGTGCTGGTGCGGCACGGCCAGACCTCGGTCAGCACCGTGGTGGTGACCAACACGATTGCGCGGCTCGCGCCGCTGATGGTGGCCGGGCTTGGGGGCGCCGCCGCGCAACGGCGTTCGGAAGCCGGACTGCTGGGATTGAGCTGGGCCGCCTATGCCGCCGGCGCCCTGGCGGGCGCGCTGCCGGCGCCGCTGGGCCATTGGGCGCTGGTGCCGGGCGCGGCCATGGTGCTGGCCGCCACGCTGATGCCCCGGCGCTGAGAGGGCGGCGCGATGCAGCAGGAGCCGGCAACTGCACCGCCTGCCCTCTATGATCGGCAGATGCCAGCCCTGACCGCCGACCCACAGCCCGAGGCCCGGGCCCGTCCCCGATCCGTCGGCGAGATCTTCCGAACCTTCACCTGGATCGCCATGCAGGGCTTCGGCGGCGTGCTGGCCATCATCCAGCGCGCGCTGGTCGAGGACAAACGCTGGCTCACCGCCGACGAATTCGTCGAGGAATGGGCCGTGGCCCAGGTGCTGCCCGGCCCGAACGTGATCAACCTGGCCCTGATGCTGGGCGACCGCTATTTCGGCCTGCGCGGCGCGGTGGCGGCGCTGGCCGGGATGCTGGTCATTCCCACGCTCCTGATCATCGTGCTTGCGCTGGTCTATGCGCAGCTGGCCGCCCATCCGCAGGTGGCGGGCGCGCTGCGGGGCATGGGCGCGGTGGCCGCCGGCCTCATCGCCGCCACCGGGATGAAGCTGGTGCCCACGCTGCGCCGGCATCCGCTGGGCCTGCGCGTGTGCCTCGCGATCGTGGTGCTGGTGTTCTGCGCCATCGCACTGCTGCGCTGGCCCCTGGTGGCGGTGCTGGTTCTTTTCGGCGGCGTGAGCTGCGTGTGGACATGGCGGAGGATCGAACCATGAGCGCCAACCCGGCAACTGCGAAGTGCGCTCGCACCGCAGTGCACGACAGCACGGAGGTTTCCGAATGAGCATTCACATGGGCGCATCGGACTGGCTGGCGCTGCTGCTGCAGTTCATGTTCCTCTCGCTCATCTCCATCAGCGGCGCCATCACCACCGTGCCCGACATGCACCGCTACCTGGTGGCGCAGCAGGGCTGGCTCACCGATGCGCAGTTCACCTCGTCGGTGGCCATTGCGCAGGCGGCGCCGGGGCCCAACGTGCTGTTCGTGGCGCTGATGGGATGGAATGTGGGCGTCAACGCCGCCGGCGGCATGGAAGCGGGCATGCGCGCCTGGCCGCTGGGCCTGGCGGGCTTGCTGGTGACGCTGATCGGCATCATGCTGCCCAGCACCACCCTCACCTATTTCGCCACCCGCTGGGGCCACCGCAACCGCGAGCGGCGCGGCGTGCGCGCCTTCAAGCAAGGCATGGCGCCGGTCGTGATCGGCCTGCTGGGCGCCACGGCCTGGGTGCTGGCCGCAGGCAATGCCGAGGCCAGCAGCTCGGCCCCCTGGCACCTGTGGCTGCTCACGGCCGCGGCGGCGCTGGTGGTGTGGCGAACGCGCATCCATCTGCTGTGGCTGCTGGGCGCAGGCGCGCTGCTGGGTGGCCTGGGCATCGTCTGACACGCCGAAGGAACAAACTCGGCATCGAGCAAGGAGCTATTGATTCATGGACATGCGACCCTTGGGCCGATCGGGCCTCCAAGTCTCCCCGCTGTGCTTCGGCGGCAATGTGTTCGGCTGGACCGTCGACGAGGCGCTGAGTTTCCGGATGCTCGATGCCTGGCTCGACGCGGGCTTCAATTTCGTGGACACGGCCGACGTGTACTCGCGCTGGGTGCCCGGCCACGCTGGCGGCGAATCGGAAACCGTCATCGGCAAGTGGCTTCGCCAGAGCGGCAAGCGCAACCGCGTGATGCTGGCCACCAAGGTCGGCAAGCCCATGGGCGAAGGCAAGGTGGGGCTGTCGGCGGCCTACATCCGCGAGGCGGTCGATGCCTCGCTGCGCAGGCTGAAGTCGGACCACATCGACCTGTACCAGTCGCATGACGACGATGCGTCCGTGCCGCTGGAAGAAACGCTGGGCGCCTTTGCCGACCTGATCAAGGTGGGCAAGGTGCGCGCCATCGGCGCCTCCAACTACACCGCGCCGCGGCTGGCGCAGGCGCTGGAGGTGTCCAGGCGCGCCAGGCTGCCTCGCTACGAATGCCTGCAGCCGCTCTACAACCTGTATGACCGGGCGGCATACGAGGCCGAGCTCGAGCCGCTTTGCGCGCGCGAAGGCCTCGGCGTCATCAACTTCTACGCCCTGGCCTCGGGCTTTCTCACCGGCAAGTACCGCAGCGCGGCCGACGCCGCCAAGAGCCCGCGCGGCGGCGGCGCGACGCAGAAGTACCTCAACCCCCGCGGCCTGCGCATCCTGGACGCGCTGGACAAGGCGGCCAAGCAGTACGGCAGCACGCCGGGACAGATTGCCATTGCCTGGCAGGTGGCGCGCCCCTCCATCACCGCGCCCATTGCCAGCGCCACCTCGTTGGCCCAGCTGAACGAGCTGATGGCCGCCGCGCAACTGCAGCTGGATGCCGGCACCATCGCCGCGCTGGATGCAGCGAGCGCGGAAACGCAAGGCGCCTGACTCGGGCCGCACCGATGAGCACGACGCTCGACCCGCTGGCGGCACCCGGCCTCGAACACTTTGCCGACCTGCAGGTGGATGTCGGCACGCCGCAGGTGCTGGGCCAGGGCCCGCAGGGGCTGCGGCGCGTGGTGCCGATCCTGGGCGGCAGCGCGCAGGGCAACGGATGGAGCGCCCGCGTGCTGCCCGGCGGCAGCGATTTCCAGTGGATCGTGAGCGACACGCTGTCGCTCCTGGACGCGCGCTACGGCCTGGAGACCGATGCCGGCGACCTGGTCTACGTGCACAACCGCGCGCTGCGCGCCGCGCCGCCCGAGGTCATGGCCAGGCTGCTGCGCGGCGAGCCGGTGGACCCGGCCAGCATCTACTTTCGATGCAGCCCCAGCCTGGAAACATCGAGCCCGGCGCTCAATTGGGTGAACGAGCGCATGTTCGTGGGCGCCGGCGTGCGGCACCCTGCCCAGGTGGTGATGCGCTTCTTTACCCTGCTTTGACGACAACGCCTGCCGTGCGCTGGCGCAGCGCCTCGTAGAGGCACACGCCGCTGGCCACCGAGACGTTGAGGCTCTCGACTGCGCCGGCCATCGGGATGCTGATGAGTTCGTCGCAGCGCTTGCGCGTGAGCTGGCGCATGCCGGCGCCCTCGGCCCCCAGCACCAGCGCCACCGGGCGCTTGAGGTCGGTCTGGTAGAGCGTGCCGGGCGCATCGTCGCTGGTGCCCACGCACCAGATGTTGCGCTCCTGCAGTTCGCCCAGCGTGCGCGCCAGGTTGGTCACCATGAAGTACGGCACCGTCTCGGCCGCGCCGCTGGCCACCTTGGCCACCGTGGCGTTGATGCCGGCCGCATGGTCCTTGGGCGCGATGACGGCATGGGCACCCGCGCCATCGGCCACGCGCAGGCAGGCGCCGAGGTTGTGGGGGTCGGTCACGCCGTCGAGCACCAGCAGCAGCGGTGCGGTACCGGCTGCCTCGAGCGACTCGAGCAACTCGTCGAGCGAATGCGCCTGGGCCACCGGGTTCACGCGCGCGGCCACGCCCTGGTGGCCGTGGCTGCCGGCCAGCTTGGCCAGGCGCAGGCCGTCGGCCTCGATCAGCCGCACACCGGCCTCCTGGGCGCGCGCCATGAACTGCTTCATGCGCGCATCGCGCCGGCTCGCGTCGAACAGCACCTCGATCACCGACTCGGGTGCCGTCTTGATGCGCACGCCGACGGCGTGGAAGCCGAAAATCACTTTGGGGGAAGACATCCCCCGATTATCGGTGCGAGGCCTCAGACCTCGATTTCGTCGCCCCTGACCACCCGCCCAGCCTCGATGGTCACGCGGTGCTCGCACTGCGCCGCAATGCTGCGGTCGTGCGTGACCAGCACGAGCGTGGTGCCCAGCTCGCGGTTGAGGTCGAACATGAGCCGCATGACCTGCTCGCCGGTGGCGAAGTCCAGGCTGCCGGTGGGCTCATCGGCCAGCAGCAGCGCCGGCTGCACCACGAAGGCACGGGCCAGCGCCACGCGCTGCTGCTCGCCGCCCGACAGCACCTTGGGGTAGTGGGCCAGGCGCTGGCCCAGGCCGACGCGGCCCAGCATCTCGGCAGCGGTCTTGCGGGCATCCTTGCGGCCGGCCAGCTCCAGGGGCAGCATCACGTTTTCGAGTGCGGTGAGGTTGCCCAGCAGCTGGAAGCTCTGGAACACGAAGCCGACTTTCTGGGCACGCAGCGCGGCGCGCTCGTCCTCGTTGATGGCGAACAGGTCCTGGCCCGCCAGGCGCACGGTGCCTCGCGTCGGCGTGTCCAGGCCGGCAATGATCGACAGCAGCGTGCTCTTGCCCGAGCCGGAGGCGCCGACGATGGCGGCCGTCTGGCGCGCGCCGAGGGTGAAGTGGATGTCCTGCAGAATGTCCAGCGTTCCGGTGGAATCGGATACCGACTTGAAAACATGCTCGACGGCCACAATTGCGTCGTCGTTCGAGCGCACAGCGACAGAAGGGTTTGGCGACATGAATGTTCTTGGGCTGAAGGTGGAACGCCGCGACTTTATCGTGGCCGGTGCCATGGCCGCCTTGCTGGCGGGGTTACCGCTTGCATCGACCGCGCAGCAGGCAGCGCCCGCCACGGCCAGCAAGCGCGGCGCCGTGATCCTGGTGGTGGGCGATTCGATCAGCGCCGAGTACGGCCTCAAGCGCGGCGAAGGCTGGGTGGCCCTGCTGCAAAAGCGCATTGCCGACGAGCGCGTCGCGGCCACGGTGGTCAATGCCAGCATCAGCGGCGACACCACCTCCGGCGGACGCTCCCGCCTGCCGGCCCTGCTTGTGCAGCACAAGCCCACGCACGTGATCCTGGAACTGGGCGCCAACGACGCGCTGCGCGGGTTGCCGCTCAAGAGCACCGAAGACAACCTCAACGAGATGACACGGGCCGCCCAGGCGGCTGGCGCCAAGGTGCTGCTGGTGGGCATGCAGGTGCCGCCCAACTACGGCGGCGACTACACCCGCAAGTTCGAAGCCCTGTTCAAGGCGGTGGCCGCCGACAACAAGACGGCGCTGGTGCCCTTCCTGCTCAAGGGCGTGGCAGATGCGCAGGAGGCGCCGGCGCTGTTCCAGACAGACCGCATCCACCCCGCCGCTGTGGCGCAGCCGAGGATGCTGGACAACGTCTGGCCCGAACTGAAGAAGCTTCTCTAGCCCCCTGCGGTGTGCCTGGCCGCACTCAGCCGTTCTTGGTGGGAATTTGCGGCACGGTCGGCGGGTCGTGCTCCAGCGAAGCCACGTCCGTCTCCGGGTCGTCCGGCGCCAGCCCCGGGCTGCTGATGCCGAGTTTTCGTTCTGCCTTGGCGCGCAGCTTGTCCTCCTTCTTCCTCTTCTTTGCAAGCTCTTTCTGGCGCTTCTCATAGCCGTAATTGGGTGTTGCCACAGCATCTCCTTCAAGCCCGTCCCGGTCGACGGCATCGACCACAATGTAAGCGAAACGGGGTAGTCCAAGACTCTTTCTCGAAGCTCTTTGACTGCCCCGCGGCCAAAGCCGCTCAGTCGCCGTCCGAAAGCGCGGCCAGGGCCTGCTCCAGGTCGGCCTGCAGGTCTTCCACCGCCTCCAGGCCGATGGAAAAGCGCACCAGCGTGCCCTTGTAGGGCCACGGCGCCACCTTGGGGTCGCGCATGAGGCCGATGTCGTAGGGCACCACCAGGCTGATCGGCCCGCCCCACGAGTAGCCCAGCTTGAACAGGCGCAGCGCATCGCAGAAGGTATCGACCTGCTCGGTGCCATAGCGCTCGTCGAACACCACCGAGAAAAGGCCCGCCGCTGCGCCGTCTGCGCCGCACAGGGCGCGCCAGTTCTCGTGGCCGGGCGAGCCTTCCAGCGCGGGGTGCAGCACCTGGGCGATCTCGTCGCGACGCGACAGCCACTGCGCCAGCACGCGGGCGCATTCGTCGTGCGCCCGATAACGCAGGGCGATGCTGGGCAGCGAGCGCATTACCTCCTGCACGTCGTCCACGCCCACGCCCAGGCCCAGGCGCATGTGCGTGAGCTTGAGCTTCAGGTGCAAGGCCGGGTCCTTGGTGACCACGCTGCCCATGAGCACGTCGCCGCCGCCGCTGGGGTACTTGGTGAGGGCCTGTGCCGAGATATCGACGCCCTCCCCGTCGCCTTCCAGGTCGAAGGGGTTGAAGGCAAGGCCCGTGCCCCAGGTGTTGTCCAGCGCGCACACCACGCCGCGCGCCCGGCACAGGCGCACCAGCGCGGGCAGGTCGGGAAATTCCATGGTCACCGAGCCCGGCGCCTCGATCCAGACCAGCCGGGTGTTGTCGCCGAGCTTGGCTGCCAGGTCGCGCGGGTCCATCGGGTCGTACAGGCGGTGCGTGATGCCGAAGTTGGCCAGCTCGCCGGCGGCCAGCGACTTGTTGGGGCCGTAGACGTTGTCGGGCAGCAGCACCTCGTCGCCCGTCTTGAGCAGGGCGAGCGACACCAGCGAGATGGCCGCCAGCCCGCTGGGCGCCAGCAGGCATTCGGTGCCGCCTTCCAGCGAGGCCAGCCGCTCTTCCAGCATGAAGGTGGTAGGCGTGCCGTGCAGGCCGTAGGTGTAGCCGGCCTTGCTGCGCCAGTCGCGGGCACGCATGGCGGCCACATCGGCGAAGAAAACGGTGGAGGCCTTGTAGACCCCTGGCTGCGGTGCCCCGAAGCGCTCTGGCGGCGTGTAGGGGTGGTGAATCAGGTCGGTGATGGGCTTGCTCATGGCCCGATGCTAGCTCGCGCGCAGAATGGGGGGCATGCACCTCCTGCGTTCGCCTGCCCGGCTGGCCCGCTTGCGCCCCTTCGTGCAGGCGCTGTGGGCCAGCGAGCCCGCCCCAGGAACGGCGGCGCGGCCCGGTGCGCGCGAGCATGTGCTGCCCACGGGTGCCATGCACCTGGTCTTTCGGCTCTCGGGGCCGCCGCTGCGCCTTTTCGACGGCGATCACGACCAGACTGGCCACAGTGCCGGCGGCCATGGCTTGGTGGGTGGGCCGCACGAACGCTTCTACGTTCGCGACGTGTCGCAGCCCTGCGCTTCGGTGGGTGTGCTGCTGCGCCCGGGCGCTGCCTTGCCGCTGCTTGGCGCGCCGGCCGATGCCCTGGCAGGCGGGCACACACCATTGGACGAGCTGTGGGGCGTGCAAGCACGAATTGCGCTGGAACGCCTGCAAGAGGCCCGCGGACTGCAGGCCCGGCTCGACCTGTTCGAATCGCTTCTGCTCGAACGGCTGGCCGATACCTTCCACGGCCTTCACCCCGCAGTCGCCCAATCGCTGGCGCCGCTTTGCATGGGTACGCTGCGGGTGCGCGAACTGGCCGCGCGCAGCGGCTACAGCCACCGGCGCTTCATCGATCTTTTCCGCAGCGCAACCGGCCTGGCGCCCAAGGCCTACGAGCGCATACACCGCATCGGAAGGGTGCTGGACCTGGCCGCGGCCGATGCCCGGCGCGGCTGGGCCGACATTGCCGTCGAAGCCGGATTCGCCGACCAGTCGCATCTCACCCGCGAATTCGGGGACATTGCCGGCCTCTCGCCCCAAGCCTGGCGGCGCGTTGCCGATGCCGCGGCGCCGCGGCACGTGCCGCGCTAGCGCTGCTTCAATTTTCTGCAAGACCCGCGCGCCCGCGCTCTGGACAATGGGCGCATCACCTACAAGCGAGAGGACCCCAGGCATGGCGACCCGAGAGATGTACCCCTACATTTGCGTCCACGACGGCCAGGCGGCCGTCGAGTTCTACACGCGCGTGTTCGGCATGAGCGAGAAATTCCGCCTCACGGAGCCCAGCGGGCGCATCGGCCACGTCGAGCTGGACTTCGGCGGCAGCACGCTGATGGTGTGCGAGGAGTTTCCGGAATATGGCATCCGCAGCCCCAGGTCCGTGGGCGGCACCAGCGTCACCATCCACCTGCACGTGGACGATGCGGACGCTGTCGTGGGGCGCGCGCTGGCAGAAGGCGCCACCATCCACATGCCGCTGGCCGATCACTTCTACGGCGAGCGCTCGGGCAGCTTCTTCGACCCCTTCGGCCATCGCTGGAACGTGGGCCACCACATCGAGGACGTCACGCCGCAGGAGATGCAGCGGCGCTACGACCGGAACCCCGACTGCTGAAGCAAGAAAAGCGCGGACTGGCCGCGCTTTTTCTTGGGTTCAGCAAGCGGCGCACCAGGCGCCGGCGGCCGTCAGACCGACCACTTCTCGATCAGCTTCTGCGGACGCAGGTTGTCGTAGTGCTCGAAGGGCTGGTGGATCCACGGGTTGGTCGGCAGGTATTCCACCGAGTAGTCGGCCGTGAAGGTCGACAGGCCCTTGGTCCACAGCACCGCGGAACGCAGCTCGGTGATGGGCTTGTACTTGGTGCGCAGCAGCTCGACCACCGCGTTGAGCGTGTGGCCCGAATCGGCCAAGTCGTCCACCAGCAGCACGCGCCCGGCGATCTCGCCCTTGGGCGTGGTGATGTAGTGGGCGATGTCCAGGTGGCCCTGCACCGTGCCGGCCTCGGCGCGGTACGAGCTGGTGGACATGATGGCCAGGGGCTTGTCGAAGATGCGCGAGAGCACGTCGCCCGGGCGCATGCCGCCGCGGGCCAGGCACAGGATGTTGTCGAACTCCCAGCCGGACTGGTGCACCTTGATCGCCAGCTTCTCGATCAGGTTGTGGTATTCGTCGTAGCTAACGTAGAGGTGCTTGCCGTCTTCGGTCAACATGTTGGTGGGGCTCCGTGTGGTGGTTGCGAGCGAAGTTTTCTTGAAGAATCAGTCTGCCAGGAACGGGTGGCGCATCATGATGGTGTGATCGCGGTCGGGGCTGGTGGACACCACGTGGATCGGCACGCCGGTCACCTGCTCGATGCGCTGCAGGTACAGGCGTGCATTCACCGGCAGCTTGTCGAATTGCGTCACGCCCACGGTGCTGTCGCTCCAGCCTTCCAGGGTTTCGTACACGGGCGTGCAGCGTTCGATCTCGTCGGCGCCCATGGGCAGGATGTCGGTGTATTCGCCGTCGAGCATGTAGCCGGTGCACAGCTGCAGCTCCTTCAGGCCGTC
>JAFECZ010000108.1 GCA_018241905.1 Pseudomonadota bacterium | reverse complement strand
CCGAAGGCCAGGCACGCACCTACCGCGTGCTGGCACGCCACGTGGTGCTGGCCACCGGCCGCGACGGCATGGGCGGCCCCTGGGTGCCCGAGTGGGTGCATGACCTGCCCCGCACGCACTGGGCGCACTCGGCCCACAACTGGAAGGGCGACAGCCTGCGCGGCAAGCACGTGGCCGTGGTGGGCGGCGGCGCATCGGCCATGGACGCGGCGGCCACCGCGCTGGAGAACGGCGCGGCGCGCGTGGACCTGCTCATCCGCCGCCGCGAGTTGCCGCGCATCAACAAGGGCAAGGGCGCCGGCAGCCCCGGCATGGCCCACGGTTTCTCGGCCCTTCCGGACGAATGGAAATGGCGCTTTCGCCACTACATCAACGTGCAGCAGGTGCCGCCGCCGCAGGGCAGCACGCTGCGCGTGTCGCGCCATGCCAATGCCCACTTCCACCTGGGGGCCGGCGTGCGCGGCGCGTCGCTTCGCGACGACGGCAAGCTGCGGCTGGAAACGGCCAAGGGCCCGCTCGCGGCGGACTTCGTGATCTTCTGCACCGGCTTTCGCACCGACTGGTCGCAGCGCCCCGAGTTCGCGGCGCTGCAGCCCCATGTCCGGGTGTGGCAAGACCGCTTCACCGCGCCGCAAGGCCAGGAAGATGCCGAGCTGGCCGAGTCGCCCGACCTGGGCACGCTGTTCGAGCTGCAGCAGAAGACGCCGGGCAGCTGCCCCGGCCTGGAGCGCGTGCATTGCTTCAACTACGCGGCTGCCGTGTCGCAGGGCGCCAGCTCCGGCGACATCCCGCAGGTGAGCGACGGCGCGCAGCGCCTGGCACGCGGCCTGGCGGCGCAGCTGCTGACCGAGGACGTGGCCCACCACTACGCTTCGATGGAGCGCTTCGCCGAGCCCGAGCTGGAAGGCCATGAATGGCGGCCCGCACAGTTCCCGGCCTACGAAGGCGAGGAAGAAGACGACGCACGGAGCAAGCGCGCATGAGCGGCCGGGCCGTTTCCAAGGCGAATGCCGCAGCCCGCAGGGCGGAGGTTGCCCAATGACAGGCTGGTTGCTACGCCGCCTCGGCCAGGCGCTGCTGGTGGTGCTGTTGATGACGGTGATCGTCTTCATCGGCCTGCACGCCATCGGCAACCCGGTCGACATCCTCATCGGCGACGACATGAACCAGGCCGAGCGGGCCGCCGCCATCGCGCGCCTTGGACTGGACCAGCCGCTGTGGCGCCAGTACCTCTCCTTCCTCGAAGGCGCGGTGCAAGGCCAGCTGGGCAAGAGCTTCGTCTACCAGGAAGACGCGATTCGGCTGATATTGCAACGCCTGCCCGCGACCATGGAGCTGGCGGTGGGTGCGCTGCTGATCGCCGTGGTCATCGGCGTGCCGCTGGGCCTGTTCGCCGGCATGAGGCCTTCCCATCCGCTGTCGCGCGCGCTCATGGCCAGCAGCATCGTCGGCTTCTCGCTGCCGGCGTTCTGGGTGGCGCTGATGTTCATCATGGTGTTCAGCGTGCAGCTGGGGTGGCTTCCGGCCAGCGGCCGCGGCGCCACGCGCGAGCTGTTCGGCGTGCAGTGGTCGTGGCTCACGCTCGACGGCCTGCACCACATGCTGCTGCCTGCCGTGAACCTGGCCCTGTTCAAGATCTCGCTGGTGCTGCGCCTGACCCGTGCCGGCGTGCGCGAAGTGCTGCCGCAGGACTACGTGAAGTTCGCCCGCGCCAAGGGCCTGTCGCCCACCCGGGTGGTGCTGGTGCACGTGCTGCGCAACACGCTCATTCCGCTGGTGACGGTGCTGGGCCTGGAGCTGGGCTCCACCATTGCCTACGCGGTGGTCACCGAGACCATCTTCGCCTGGCCGGGCGCCGGCAAGCTCATCCTCGACAGCATCAACTCGCTGGACCGCCCGGTGGTGGTGGCCTACCTGATGGTGGTGGTGGTGATCTTCGTGACGCTGAACCTGGTGGTGGACCTGCTCTACCGGCTGCTCGATCCACGCGTTCGGCTGGAGGGTGCGCGATGAAGAACCCCGCCAACATCGCAGCCGCAAAAACCGCTACCGCACCGCGCTCCTTCGGCGAGCGCTCCCTGTGGTGGCGCGTGGGCGCCGATTTCATCTCGGCGCCGGGTGCCGTGGCGGGCCTGGTCGTGCTGGCCCTGGTGGTGCTGGCCGCCCTCGCCGCGCCCTGGATCACGCCGCAGAACCCCTACGACCTGATGCAGCTGGACGTGCTCGACGCGCGCCTGCCGCCCGGCACCGCCAGCAGCGGCGCGGGCTTCACCTACTGGCTGGGCACCGACGGCCAGGGGCGCGACCTGTACTCGGCCATCATCTACGGGCTGCGCATCAGCCTGCTGGTGGGCGTGGGCTCGGCGCTCATCGCCGCCGTGCTGGGCACGCTGGTCGGCTTGCTGGCTGCCTATGCGGGCGGACGGGTCGACGCGCTGCTCATGCGCCTGGTGGACCTGCTGCTGTCCTTTCCCACCATCCTGATGGCGCTGATGATCCTGGCCTACATGGGCAAGGGCATCTCCAACGTGATCCTCACGCTGGTGCTGCTGGAGTGGGCCTACTACGCGCGCACCGCGCGCGGCCAGGCGCTGGTGGAGGCGCGGCGCGAATACGTCGATGCGGCGCGCGGCCAGGGCCTGCCGGCCTGGCGCATCCTGATCGGCCATGTGCTTCCCAACTGCCTGCCGCCGCTCCTGGTGATCGGTGCGCTGCAGGTGGCTCGCGCCATCACGCTGGAGGCCACGCTGTCCTTCCTGGGGCTGGGCGTGCCCATCACCGAACCTTCGCTGGGCCTGCTCATTTCCAACGGCTACCAGTACCTGCTGTCCAACGAATACTGGATCAGCCTGTTCCCCGGCCTGGCGCTGCTGGCCACCATCGTCGCGATCAACCTCGTCGGTGATCAACTTCGCGACGTCTTGAATCCGAGGCTGCAGAAATGAGCGCCGAGCAGATCAAACCGGTGCTGGAGCTGCGCGAGCTGCGCACCCATTTCTTCACCCGCGACGGCGTGCTGCCGGTGGTCGACGGCGTGTCCTTCTCGCTCAAGCCCGGCCAGGTGCTGGGCCTGGTGGGCGAATCGGGCTCGGGCAAGTCAGTGACGGGCTTTTCCATCATGGGCCTGCTGGATTCGCCGGGGCGCATCGTCGGCGGCGAGGTGCTGTTCGAAGGCCGCGACCTGGCGCAACTGCCCGAGCGCGAACTGCGTGCACTGCGCGGCCAGCGCATCGCCATGATCTTCCAGGACCCGATGGCCACGCTCAACCCGGTGCTGCGGGTCGACGCGCAGATGATCGAAGCCGTGAAGGCGCACCGCGACATGAGCACCGCCGATGCGCGCCGACTGGCCGCCGACACTCTGGCGCTGATGGGCATTCCCAGCCCGAACGAACGGCTGCTGGCCTATCCGCACCAGCTCTCGGGCGGCATGCGCCAGCGCGTGGCCATTGCCATTGCGCTGCTGCACCGGCCCAGCCTCATCATCGCGGACGAGCCCACCACGGCGCTGGACGTGACCATCCAGGCGCAGATCCTGTCGGAGATGCAAAAGCTGGTGCAGGACAGCGGCACCGCCCTCATCTGGATCAGCCACGACCTGTCGGTGGTGGCGGGCCTGGCGGACATGGTGGCCGTGATGTACGCGGGCCGCATCGTCGAGATCGGCCCGGTGGACGAAGTGCTGGATGCGCCGCAGCACCCCTACACCCAGGGCCTGATAGGCAGCCTGCCCAGCGCCAACCGGCGCGGTGCGCGGCTCAAGCAGATTCCGGGGCTGGCACCGCACCTGCTGCGCCTGCCCACGGGCTGCTCCTTTGCGCCGCGCTGCCCGCGCGCCGGCACCGACTGCGCCGCCGGCATGCCCGACCTGGCCGCACCGCGCGCCGACTTGCCGCGCCACGCCGTGCGCTGCCTGCATCCGGGAGCCGGCGCATGAGTGCAGTGCAGGCCATCGAAGCATTGAACGAGATCGAAGAAGTGAACACATCCCCCGTGCCGCTGGTGGAGCTGCGCGGCATTTCCATGCGCTTCGGCGAAAGCAAGCCCGGCAGGCTGCAGCAGACGCTGCAGCGCCTGGGCCTGGAAAAGCCGCCCGCCATCACCCACGCGGTGGACGGCGTGGACCTGTCGGTGCGCCCGCGCGAAGTGGTCGGCCTGGTGGGCGAATCCGGCTGCGGCAAGTCCACGCTGGGCCGCATTGCCGCCGGCCTGCTGCAGCCCAGCTCCGGCGAGGTGCTGGTGCAGGGCAAGCCTGCGCACGAGCTGACTGCGCAAGAACGCCTGGCCGCGCGGCTGCGCACGCAGATGGTGTTCCAGGACCCCTTCGGCAGCCTCAACCCGCGCTTGCGCGTGGCGCGCATCGTGGGCGAGGCGGCGCAGTTCCACGGCCTGACCGATGCCGCCGGCGCCGACGACTACGTGTGCGCGCAGCTGGAGCGCGCCGGCCTGGACCCTTCGCTTCGCCACCGCTATCCGCACCAGTTCAGCGGCGGCCAGCGCCAGCGCATCGGCATTGCCCGCGCGCTGGCCGTGCAGCCGGCCATGCTGGTGTGCGACGAGGCCGTGGCGGCCCTGGACGTGTCGATCCAGGCGCAGATCCTCAACCTGTTCATGGAACTGCGCGAGCAACTGGGCCTGGCCTACCTGTTCATCAGCCACGACCTGGGCGTGATCGAGCATGTGTGCGACCGCGTGGTCGTGATGTACCTGGGCCGCGTGGTCGAGAGTGCGCCGGTGGCCGAGCTGTTCGCACGGCCCAACCACCCCTACACGCGGGCGCTGCTGGCCGAGATTCCGCGCATCGACGCGCGCCGCGCGCGCTTCTCGGCAATTCGCGGCGAGATTCCCAGCCCCATGGACCCGCCCAGCGGCTGCCACTTCCATCCGCGCTGCCCGCACGCCATGCCGCGCTGCCGCACCGAGGTGCCCAAGCTGCGCGGCATTGCCATCCATCACGCCAGCGCCTGCCACCTCAACGAAACAACCGAGTGAGTAAGAAAGGAACCAACCCATGAAGAGACAACATGCCATTGCGGCCCTGACCGCCCTCGCCGCTGCATTGCTGGGCGGCACGGCCGCACATGCGCAGAAGAACAACGACCTGTCCATCGGCTTTGCCGACCCGGTTTCCTCGGTGGACCCCGAGCTGAACAACCATGCCGGCGACCGCTCGCTGGCGCTGCACTTCTGGGATTCGATCGTCGAGTCGCGCGACGGCGGCAAGCTGCTGCCCGCGCTGGCTTCGAGCTGGAAGACGCTGGACGACAAGACCTGGGAATTCAAGCTGCGCAACGACATCAAGTGGCAGGACGGAACGCCCTTCACCGCCGACGACATCGTGTTCTCGCTGCAGCGCGCGCGCAGCGTGCCGGGCTCGGTGGCCTCGTACGCGGGCGCGGTGCGCTCGGTGGAATCGGCCACGGCCAAGGACCCGCAGACGGTCATCATCAAGACCGCCGCGCCCAACCCCATGCTGCCGCTGGAGATCGCCTCGGTCTACGTGGTGAGCAAGCACGTGGGCGAGAAATCGCGCACCGAGGATTACAACGCCGGCCGCGCCGTGGTGGGCACGGGCCCCTACAAGTTCGTCTCGTACGTGCCGGGCGACCGCACCGTGTTCGAGCGCAGCGCCACCTACTACGGCCCGCGCCCGGTGTGGGACAAGGTGACCTACCGCTACATCAACAACGGCGCCGCCCGCACCGCGGCACTGCTGGCCGGCGACGTGGACGTGATCGACAAGGTGGCCGTCACCGACGTGGACAAGCTGCGCAAGACCTCCTCGGTGAGCGTCTACACCTACCCCGGCCTGCGCGTGCTGCTGCTGCAACCCACGCTGCGCCAGGGCCCCAACGAATTCGCCCAGGACAACAGCGGCAAGGTGCTGGAGAAGAACCCGCTGCAGGACCAGCGGGTGCGCCAGGCGCTGTCGGTGGCCATCAACCGCAAGGCCATCGTCGACCGCGTGATGCAGGGCACGGCCACCGAGGCCAACCAATGGATGCCCAAGAACACCTTCGGCTACAACCCCGACGTCAAGGACATCGCCTACAACCCCGAGCAGGCCAAGAAGCTGCTGGCCGAGGCCGGCTTTGCGCAGGGCTTCCAGCTGACCATCCACGTGCCGGGCGACCGCTACCCGCAGGCGCCCGAGACGGTGCAGGCCGTGGCGCAGTTCTGGACCCGCGTTGGCGTGAAGACCAAGGTCGAGGTGGTGCCCTGGTCGGTGTATTCGGGCCGCGCCTCCAAGAACGAATACGCTGTGAGCGTCATCGCCTGGGGCAACGGCACGGGCGAAGCCGGCTACGGCCTGCTGCAGACCCTGGCCAGCAACGATCCCAAGCGCGGCCGCGGCATCAACAACTGGGGCCGCTACAGCAACGAGAACGTGGACAAGGCGCTGGACGCCGCCACCGTCGAGTTCGATGCGCGCCGCCGCGAGGCCGTGTTCCGCCACGCCGCCAAGCTGGTGACGGACGACGTCGGCCAGATCCCGCTGTTCCACTACCAGAACATCTGGGCCGCCAAGAAGGGCCTGAAGGTGGTGCCGCTGCTGAGCGACCGCACCACCGCAATGCAGGTGTCGCGCATCGGTGGCAATGGCCAGTGACGTGATGCTGAGCGTCACGCCCGCCGAGGCATTGATCGACGTGCCCCGGCGCATCGCCGCCGAGGGGCTGGCGCCCGGCGAGACCGTCACCCTGACGGCCCGCACGGTGCGCGGGCCCGGCGTGGCCTGGCGTGCGCAGATTCGCGTGCAGGCCGATGCCAACGGAACGGTGGACCTGCAGCGCGATGCGCCCCTGCCCGGCGCAAGCTACGACGGCGTTTCGCCCATGGGCCTGCTGTGGTCGCAGGCACCCGAGCAGCCCGGCGCGCCGCGCGAGGTCTTCGGCGCCGAGCTGGCCGCGCCGCTCACCACCGAGTTCACGCTGGAGCGCGCCGGCGGCACGCGCTGGCAGGCCTCGATGGTGCAGCAGTTGGCCGCACCGGGCGTCACGCGGCGCGAGGTGCGCGAGCAAGGCCTGTCGGGCACGCTGTTCCTGCCGGCGGGCCCCGGGCCGCATCCTGCGGTGATGGTGCTCAACGGCTCGGGCGGCGGCATCAACGAGCCGCGCGCGGCGCTGTATGCCTCGCACGGCTACGCGGCGCTGGCGCTGGGCTACTTCAAGTCGCCGGGACGCTCCGACTACATCTCCGGCACGCACCTCGAGTACTTCGAGACCGCGCTGCAGTGGATGCACGAGACCTTGAAGCCCAAGGGCGGCTTCATTGCGCTGTCGGGCCAGTCGCGCGGCGGCGAACTGGTGCTGCTGCTGGGTTCGCTCTTTCCGGACATGGTGCGCGGGGTCATCGGCTATGTGCCGTCTGCGCTGGTGCACAGCGCGCAGAACGCCTGCGACCCGGCCAACGGCCCGGACAGCCGCAACGGCCCGGCCTGGATCTTCCGCGGCCAGCCCGTGCCCCACCAGTGGGAAAACAACCGCACCGCCACCTGGGCGCCATGGGACGAAGGCCCCGAGCCGCGCCGCCACACGCACGCAATGCTGACGGCGCTGGAGGATGAGGACGCGGTCGAACGCGCCCGCATTCTTGTCGAGCGCATCAACGGCCCGGTGATGCTGCTCTCGGCCACCGACGACGGCTCCTGGCCCTCGAGCCTGTACAGCCGCATGGTGAGCGAGCGGCTCGCCGCGCGCGGCCATCCGCATCCGGTGCAGCACCTGGACTTCGAAGGCGCAGGCCACGCCATCGTGTTCCCCTACGTGCCGACCACCCAGCTCACCTACCGGCACCCGGTGTCCGGGCGCCTGAGCACCACCGGCGGCGCCCCTGCCGCCAACGCGCATGCCGACGAAGCCTCCTGGGCCGGCGTGCGCGACTTCCTTCAACAAGCCACGAGCAAGCTGATATGACTTCCTCCCCCGATCTGATCGACAGCCTGGTGCCGCTGGCCGAAGGCACGCCCCTGCATGCCGTGCGCCACCAGCGCAACAAGGTGGTGGACGCGACCCAGGGCAGCTACAACGCGCTGTTCGACCCCGAACTGCCGGGCCTGCCCCTGGCAGAACGCCTGCTGGTCGCCTGCCGCATCGCGAAGCTGGCGGGCACAAACGGCCTGCTGGCCCACTACCGCGAGCGCCTGGCCGCCCTGGGCCCGCTGAGCACCGCACAGCAAGCGGCGCTGGACGGCCAGGAACCGGCCGGCGACAACCGCCTGGCCGAGATCCTGCGCTTCACCACCACGCTGGCCGAGCGCCCCGTGGAAGGCGACCGCGAGGCGATCCTGCGCCTTCCCGCCGCGGGGCTGGACACGCCCTCGGCCATCGCCCTGGCGCAGTTGATCGCCTTCGTCGCCTTCCAGGCGCGCGTGGTGGCCGGCCTGCAGGCCATCGCCGCGCTGGGCGATGCAGCGGACACGGCGGCCGCAGACACCGAACCCGCCGCCCCCTTCGTGCACCCGGCCAACCTGCCGCGCGTGGGCGAGCCGTTGCGCATCAACGGCTTCACCAGCGAAAGCCTGGACTGGAAAGCCTGGCTGCCGGTGTTGAACATCGAGCAGGCCAGCCCCGCCCAGCTCGCGGTGCTGGAAGCCAGCCACCCCAAGGCCAAGAGCAGCGACTACTACCTGCTGCTGGCGCACCAGCCGCGCATCCTCGAAGAGCGCTCCACGGTGTTCAACGCCATCATGTACGCGCCGGGCGGCATGTCGCGCGCCGAGCGCGAGTTGGCCAGCACGGTGGTCTCGCGCATCAACGGCTGCGTGTACTGCGGCTCGGTGCATGCGCAGCGCTTCGAGCAGCTGGCCAAGCGCAACGACGTGATCGCGCAGGTGTTCCAGGAGCCGCAAGGCGCCGGCACCACGGCGCGCGAGCGGGCCATCGTGCAGGCCTCCATCGAGCTGACCCGTTCGCCGGCCGGCTTCGGCCCGGCGCAGATCGAGCCGCTGCGCGCGGCGGGGCTGTCGGCGCTGGAGATGCTGGACCTGGTCCACGCCGTCGCCATCTTCGCCTGGGCCAACCGGCTCATGCTGAACCTGGGCGAGCCGGTGTTCCCGGCTTGAGCTGAAAAGGAAAAAAGGGCGGCCCCTCCTGGAGCCGCCCTATTTTTCCGGCATCAGAAGCCGGCGAGCACCGAGCCCTTGAACTCGGTCTGGATGAACTGCTTCACCTCTTCCGAGTGGTAGGCCTTCACCAGCTTGGCCACCCAGGGCTTGTCCTTGTCCGCCTCGCGCACCACCAGGATGTTCACGTAGGGGCTCTTGGCGCTTTCCTGCGCGATCGCGTCCTTCTGCGGGTTCAGGCCGGCCGACAGCGCGAAGTTGGTGTTGATGGCCGAGGCGTCCAGGTCATCCAGCGAGCGGGGCAGCTGCGCCGCGTCCAGTTCGACGAACTTCAGCTTCTTGGGGTTCTCGACCACGTCCAGCGGCGTGGCCTTCAGGCCCGCGCCGGGCTTGAGCTTGATCAGGCCCTTGTCCTGCAGCACCAGCAGCACGCGCCCGCCGTTGGTGGGGTCGTTCGGAATGCCGAAGCGCGCGCCTTCCTTCAGGTCTTCGAGCTTCTTGACTTTCTTCGAGTACAGGCCGATGGGGAAGTTGACCGTGTAGCCCACCGAGGTGAACTTGTAGCCGCGGTCCTTGACCTGCGCGTCCAGGTACGGCTTGTGCTGGTAGCTGTTGGCGTCCAGGTCGCCGGCGGCCAGCGCGGCATTGGGCTGCACGTAGTCGCTGAACTCCACCACCTGGATCTTCAGGCCGTCGCGCTCGGCGACCTTCTTCACCTGCTCGAAGATCTGCGCGTGCGGGCCGCCGGTGACGCCCACCTTGATCGGCTTGTCCTGCGCCATGGCGCCGGTGCCGAAGGTCGCGGCCAGGGCCAGCGCCAGCGTGGATTGCAGGAGAGCGCGTTTGCTGCGGTTCATGGATTGTTCTTCCTTGGTTGTGAACGGAATCGAAAAAGACGACGGTCTCATTGCTTGTGGCTGAGACGCCGTACGGCCCAGTCGCCCAGGCTTTGCAGGGCCTGCACGAAGACGATCAGCACAAGCACCACGGCCAGCATGATTTCGGGCAGGAAGCGCTGGTAGCCGTAGCGGATGCCCAGGTCGCCCAGGCCGCCGCCGCCAATGGCGCCGGCCATGGCCGAGTAGCCCGTCAGGCTCACCAGCGTGATGGTGAAGCCGGCCACGATGCCGGGCAGCGCCTCGGGCAGCAGCACCTTGAACACGATCTGCCAAGTGGAGGCGCCCATGGCTTGCGCGGCCTCGATCAGGCCCTGGTCGACTTCGCGCAGCGAGGTCTCCACCAGCCGGGCGATGAAGGGCGCCGCCGCAATGGTCAGCGGCACCACGGCCGCCGCCGTGCCGATGGACGAGCCCGTGACCAGGCGCGTGAACGGAATGATCGCCACCAGCAAGATGATGAAAGGCGTGGAGCGCACCGCATTCACGATGCCGCCCAGCACGCGGTTGACGGCGGCGTTCTGCAGCACGCCGCCCTGGTCCGACAGGCGCAGCAGCACGCCCATGGGAATGCCGATCAGCGAGCCGACCAGGCCGGAGATGCCGACCATCACCAGCGTTTCCCACAGCGAGCTGGCAAAGAGTTCGAGCATGGCGGGGGTGAAGTTCTCAAGCATGGGCCACCTCCTCCACCAGCACGCCGGCACCGCGCAACTGCGCCACGGCGGCGCCCAGCTTGTCGGCCGCGCCGCGCGCAAACACCGCCAGCGAGGCAAAGGGCTGGCCCTGCACCTCGTCGACCTGGCCATGCACGATGGACAGGTCGATGCCGTGGTCGCGGATCACGTCCGAAAGAATGGGCCGGTCGGCGCCGGTGCCCGCGAAGGCCAGGCGCAGCAGCCGGCCGTGCTCGCCGGCGGGCTCGCTCGTCATCAGTGCGCGGATGCGCGCCAGCACGCTTTCTGGCAGGGCCTGCGGCACGATCTCCTCGATCAGGCTGCGCGTGGTGGCGTGCTGCGGGCGGGTGAACACGTCGATCACCGGACCCTGTTCCACGATCAGGCCGGCATCGATCACCGCCACGCGGTCGGCCACCTGCTTGATGACCTGCATCTGGTGCGTGATGAGCACGATGGTCAGGCCGAATTCGCGGTTGATCTGCTTGAGCAGCCCGAGGATGGAGCGCGTGGTTTCCGGGTCCAGCGCCGAAGTGGCCTCGTCCGACAGCAGCACCTTGGGCCGGTTGGCCAGCGCACGGGCAATGCCCACGCGCTGCTTCTGGCCGCCGCTGATCTGCGCCGGGTAGCGCTCGCGCATGGCGGCCAGGCCCACCAGGTCCAGAAGCTCATCCACGCGCTTCCTGATTTCCTGCGCGCTCACGCCGGCCAGTTCCAGCGGCAGCGCCACGTTCTGCGCCACGGTGCGCGAGGACAGGAGGTTGAAGTGCTGGAACACCAGGCCGATCTCGCGCCGGGCCTCGCGCAATTGCGCCTCGGAGAGCGCACCCAGCTCGCGGCCACCCACGATGACTTGCCCGGCGGTGGGCCGGTTCAGCAGGTTGATGGTGCGCACCAGCGAGCTCTTGCCGGCGCCGCTGCGGCCGATGATGCCGAACACTTCGCCCGGCTCGACCTTCAGGTCGATGCCGCGCAGCGCGACGTGGTTGCCATAGGCCTGGTGAATGCCGCGCAGCTCGATCATGCGGGCCTCCGGGGGCGGGCTGTGTTTGGAGAAACCATGGAAAAACTTTCTTCTTGTGGGCGGCACGCCTTGCAAGGCGCTGCCGGCACCGGGCTCGGGCGGGAGCGTCTGTCGATCCGGAGAGAGGGAAACGAAAGCACGGGCGCCGGACTGGCGCTGGGCTCTAGACGCGACGGCGACAAGGCGCCTGGCACATTCGCAGCAGCGTGCGGGACTCGGAGGTCATGGGCGACATTCTCGCCAAGCTAAGGGTTAATACCAACAAACAAAAACTTTGATGCTTATTACCGCTTGACCGCAGTCAAGTCCTCCTTCCATCACGTCGTGATGTAATTCCGGACTTTTCGACCTGTCCCTCGATCCGTTCCCCATGAATCTTCCGCTTCCGAGCTGGCTCGCGGCCCTGCTGCCCGCGCGCGCCACCGTCAGCCACGCCGAACGCCTGCGATCGAGCCTGGGGGCCTTCCTCGGCATCCTGCTGACGGGCGCGGCGAGCGCCTGGTTTCTTCACTCGCCGGTGGCGGCGGCCGCCCTCATCGCTCCGATGGGCGCGTCCGCGGTGCTGCTCTTCGGCGTGCCCAACAGCCCGCTGGCGCAACCCTGGTCGATCATTGGCGGCAACCTGGTGTCCGCGCTCATCGGCGTCACCTGCGCCAAGCTGATCGACGCGCCGGTGCCGGCGGCCGCCGCCGCGATCTTCTTCGCGATCGCCGCGATGTTCGCGCTGCGCTGCGTCCATCCGCCCAGCGGCGCGGTCGCCCTGACCGCGGTGCTCGGCGGGCCGGCCGTGCATGCCGCGGGCTATGGCTTCTTGCTCGTCCCGGTCGGGCTGAACTCGATCATCCTGCTGACCATGGCGGTGGTGTTCAACAAGGCCGCGGGCCGCCGCTACCCCCACGTGCAGCAGCCCGCGCCCCCGCGCCCGCACCACACCAAGGACCTGGTCCCCACGGCCCGGGCAGGCTTCACGGCGCAGGACATCCGGGCCGTGATGCAGGACTACGACGAGGTGCTCGACGTCAGCGCGGACGACCTGGAGAACCTCTTCCGCCGCACCGAGATGCACGCCTTCCGCCGGCGCTTCGGCAACACCAGCTGCCGCGACATCATGTCCAAGGACATCGTGTCGGTGGAATTCGGCACCGAGCTGGCGCACGCGTGGAATCTCCTGCGCGAGCATTCGGTAGAGGCACTGCCCG
>JAFECZ010000107.1 GCA_018241905.1 Pseudomonadota bacterium | reverse complement strand
GGGCGACTCGAAATGCAGCGAGGCCGGCAACTGCTCGGTGTGCAGCGACAAGGCCGTCTTGATGAGTCCGGTGGCGCCAGCCGCCATGATCAGGTGGCCCACGTTGCTCTTGACCGAGCCGATGCGGCAGAAGCCCGTGTCCTGCGTGTGGCGGCGGTAGGCCTGGGTCAGCCCCTCGACTTCCACCGGGTCGCCCATGGGCGTGGCGGTGCCGTGCGTTTCGACATAGCCGATGCTGCGTGCATCCACGCCCGCATTGGCCAGCGCCGCGCCGATCACCCGGGCCTGGCCGTCCACGCTGGGCGCGGTGAAGCTGGCCTTGGCGCCGCCGTCGTTGTTGATGGCGCTGCCGCGCAGCACCGCGTAGATCGGGTCGCCGTCGGCCAGCGCATCGGACAGGCGCTTGAGCAGCACCACGGCCGCGCCGTCGCTGAACACCGTGCCCTGGGCCTTGGCGTCGAAGCTGCGCGTGTGGCCGTCGGGCGAGAGCATCGCGCCTTCCTGGTAGAGGTAGCCGCTGCGCGGCGGGCAGGCAATGGCCACGCCGCCGGCCAGCGCCATGCGGCATTCGCCGCCGCGCAGGGCCTGGAAGGCTTCGTGCACCGCCACGAGCGAGGTGGAGCAGGCCGTGTGAATGCTCACCGCCGGCCCCGTGAGGTTGATGCGGTGCGCCACGCGCGTGGCGATGAAGTCCTTTTCGTTGGCCAGCATGACCTGGAACTCGCCCACCGCTTCCACCAGGTCGGGCCGCGTGCTCAGGTGCTTCTGGAAATAGGTGGCGTTGTTCATGCCGCCGTACACGCCCACCGGCGCCGTGGTGCGGTCGGGCGCGTAGCCGCCGCGCTCCAGGCATTCCCAGCAGATCTCCATGAACAGGCGCTGCTGCGGGTCCATCAGCTCCGCTTCCTTCGGGTTGATGCCGAAGAAGGCGGCGTCGAAGTCCTCCACGCCGTCGATGATGCCGCGCGCCTTCACGTAGTCGGGGTCGGCGCGCAGGGCGGCGCTCACGCCGGCATCGAGCGTGCTGTCGTCGAACACGGTGATGGTGTCGCGGCCTGCCACCAGGTTGTCCCAGAACTGCTCGACGCTGCCGGCGCCCGGGAAGCGCCCCGCCATGGCGATCAGCGCGATGGGCTCTTGCGCATGCGATGCAGCGTCGGCGTGCTGCGGCGCCTTCAGGGCGGCCTGGCTACGGGCGGCCTGCGCTTCGTCCAGCGCCTTGGCCAGCGCGGCAGGCGTGGGCTGGCGGAAGAAGAGATTGGCCGAGAGCTTGGCGCCGGTGGTGCCTTGCAGATCCGCCAGCACGCGATGCACGCGCAGCGAATTGCCGCCCAGCTCGAAGAAGTTGTCGAGCCGGCCCACTTCGTCGAGGTTCAGCACGCGGGCAAAGGCGGCGCACACCGTGGCTTCGCTGGGCGTGTGCGCTTCTTCGTAGGCCTGGGCAAGTTCGGGCCGCTGGCGCGGCGGCGCGGGCAGGGCCTTGCGGTCCAGCTTGCCGTTCTCGGTCATGGGCAGCGCATCGACCGCCACGAAGGCCGAGGGCACCATGTAGTCGGGAATGCGTTCGCCCAGGTAGGCGCGCAGGGCGGGCGTGGCCAAGGCCTGGCCGGGCTGCGTCACCACATAGGCCACCAGGCTCGGCTCGGCGCCGGGTGCGTCCTGGCGGGCCGCCACGGCACAGGCGCGCACGCTCTCGTGCTGCAGCAGCTGGCTCTCGATCTCGCCGGTCTCGATGCGAAAGCCGCGGATCTTCACCTGCTGGTCGATGCGGCCCATGTATTCCAGGTCGCCGTCCGGCAGCCGGCGCGCCAGGTCGCCGGAGCGGTAGGCCCGCAGCACCTGCCCGCTGGCCGGGTCGCGCCAGTCGATGAAGCGTTGGGCGGTCAGCTCGGGGCGGCGCAGGTAGCCGCGGCTCACGCCCGCGCCGCTGACCAGGATTTCGCCGGGCTCGCCGGCGGCAACCGGCGCCATTTCGGCGTCGACCAGGTCGATGCGCAGGTCCGCAATGGCCTGGCCGATCACGCTGCCGCGGCCCGCCGCCACGTCGCTTTCGCGGATGGGGCGGTAGCTCACGTGCACGGTGGTCTCGGTGATGCCGTACATGTTCACCAGGCTGGGCTGCGCGTCGCCATGCCGGTCGAACCAGGGGCGCAGCATCTGCAGCTCCAGCGCCTCGCCGCCGAAGATCACGTAGCGCAGCTTCAGCGCGGACGCGGGGTGCGGGCCCTGGCCGTCGGCATCGATCAAGGTGCGGAAGGCCGAGGGCGTCTGGTTGAGCACGGTCACGCCCTCGCGCACCAGCAGGTCCAGGAACTCGGACGGGGAGCGGGTCTGGGCCTGCGGCACCACCACCACGCGGCCGCCGTAGACGAGCGCGCCCCAGATCTCCCACACCGAGAAGTCGAAGGCGTGCGAATGGAAGAAGGTCCAGACGTCGTTGCTGCCGAAGCCGTACCAGGCCTGCGTAGCGTCGAACAGCCGCGCAACGTTGCCGTGCGTGACCAGGCAGCCCTTGGGCGTGCCGGTGGAGCCCGATGTGTAGATGACGTAGGCGAGCGCTTGGGCATCGACCTTGGGCGGCGTGGTGGCCGGCGCCTGCTCGGGAAGCTGGTCGACCAGCAGGACCGGCAGTGCCGTGGGCGGCAGTTCGACCCGGGTGGCGGTGGTGCTCAGGATGGCGACCGGCCGGGCGTCCTCCAGCATGAATTCGAGCCGGCTGCGCGGGTAGGCCAGGTCGATGGGCAGGTAGGCGGCGCCGGCCTTGAGCACGCCCAGCAGGGCCACCACCATTTCGATCGAGCGATCCAGCGCCACCGCCACCAGCTGATCGCGCCCGGCGCCCAGTGCGCGAAGCTGCGCAGCGACCGATTCGGCGCGCTGCTCCAGTTGGGCGTAGCTGATGCTGGCGCCATCGAAGGTGACGGCCGCTGCGCTCGGGTGCGCGACTGCCTGGCGGGCAATCCGCTCATGGATCGGGACAAATGCCCCGTCGTCGATCGCGCTTGTTGGCTGTTCCATAGCGATGCACCTCCCGTTGCCCCGGCTGCCCCCGTTCCCCGCAGCTTCTGCAACGTGATGTTTCTATTTGCGTCAAGGCTCATGCCAGCCCCAATGGCGGCATCGTCCCGATACTGCCCGCCAAAGAAGGCTGCAACCATTTGCCAAACGCGCTGCCTTCGATGCATACGAAAGACATACTTGACAGCAACATTCGATGCAAATGGTTGCTCTTACGTGGTTGACAGGCCTCGCAACGATGACCAATTCTGCCCTGGATTGGAAAAAAAGAATACTAATAGGTAACAATTGCCCGATTCCGTTGCCCAGATCGGGCCGGAGGCGGGTTCGGCCCATCCGGGGCGCCGCGGCGCCCCGAATTTCGTGGCGGGTTCTTTGCGAAACGGGGCGGGGCACATGCCGAGCATCCAAAAGATGTATCCCCAGCGAAAGGTTGCGCGACAGCTCGTAACAGGATGAAATGTCGAGCTTGAAGACTTTTGTTTTCGAAAGTCGCCAGAGTTTTTGCGGTCGTCGGGCAGGGATCTCGAGGGGGATCGCGCCGCCGGCCGCCTACCTTGCTTCGGGATGCGACATGAACGATGCGCTGTCTTCGGTGTTTGTGGTGATACCCGCCCTGAACGAGGGCGCCGTCGTGGGCGACGTCATCGAGCAGGTGCGTCGTGTGTGCCCCAATGTCGTGCTGGTCAACGACGGCTCGTCCGATGACACGGCGGTGCGGGCCCGGCTTGCAGGGGCCAGGGTGGTCAGCCACGCGATCAACCTCGGCCAGGGCGCCGCATTGCAGACCGGCATCACCTATGCGCTTCGCCTGGGCGCGTCCCACATCGTGACCTTCGATGCGGACGGCCAGCACGATCCGCGGGAAATCCCGGTGCTGATCGAAAGCCTTTCGGGCGGCGCCGATGTCGCCTTGGGCAGCCGCTTCAAGGGCCACACCATCGACATCCCCACGAGCCGCAGGATTCTCTTGCGGGCGGCCTGCTGGGTGAACTACGCGCTGACGGGGCTGCACCTTTCGGACGCGCACAACGGGCTGCGTGCCTTTACGCGGTCGGCCGCGCAGCGACTGGACCTGCGCCAGTCGGGCATGGCGCACGCCACCGAGATCGTCGCCCAGGTCGCGCGCCATCGCCTGTCCTTCGTGGAAGTGCCCGTGACCATTCGCTACACCGCCTACTCGCTCGCCAAGGGCCAGAGCATGAGCAACTCCGTCCATATCCTCGTCGACCTGCTCTTGAAGGGGCTGCTGAGATGATTTTCCAGTTCATTGCCACGGGCATCCTGGGCTGCGTGATCCTGTATGCCTACACCCAGGCGCGGATGGCGCCCAAGGTGACCGGCCTGGCCATCGTGGTTGCGCTGGTGGGCGAGTACTTCGTGCTGCTGCCCGACCACGCGGCCTATGTCGCCAACGCCGTGGGCATCGGCCGCGGTGCCGACCTGATCTTCTACTTGTGGATTCTCTTCAGCCTCATCGGCCTCTTGTATCTGCACCTGAAGCTGCGCGTGGCCAACGAGCGCTTCGTGACGCTGATCCGCCAGCTGGCGCTGGAGCGGGCGGAAGCGGGCAACGACCGCTGAGCGCAGCGGCCTGCCTGCCTCAGTCGCTGCGCTGCCGGTTCGCGTAGAACGCGCCGTCGGCCAACTGGCAGACGGTGGCGTCCTTCATGGAAATGCAGGGGGCATCGAAGGCGGGCCGTGCCCCTGCCAGGAACAGCACCCAGTGCGCCTCGGGCGGGATCTGGGCCCGCTCCACGGGCACCGACGGGTCCTTCACGACCTGCATCGAGACAATGCCGGGAAAGCGGCTCATGACCCGCGTGGCCGATTGGACTTCGCCCGTGACGAAGTGCCCGTGGTCGTACTCCTGCGCGCCCATGAGGCCGGCCAGGGTGCGCGAGGTGTTGGCGTCGCGTATGGCATCGCCGTAGTGCGACCGGTAGTAGTCGACCTGAAGCAGCACGCCGACCGCAACGACGGCCCACACCGCCATGACAGCCGCATAGACCCTGGCCCGCGGCGAGCGCGCAAAGGCGTAGTAGGCCGACGTCAGCACCAGCGCGGCGAACGCGATGCGGAACGCCTCGGCGTGAAGATAGCGCGGCCAGAATGCCTCGCGCATCTGGGTCCAGTTGTTCACGATGCTGCGCACGGTCACCAGTGCGATGCTCGCGAGCACGACGAATCCTCCGACCCACGCCCGCAGGCGGCGCTTTTCCGACGCGGCCGGAAGGAACCTGGCAAACGCGATGAAGAACAGCGGGAACAGGACCGACATGTAGCGCGTGCTGAAAACGCCGCCGTGGTTGACGTACACGCGCTCCCAGTTCACGCCGACCTTGACGCTGCCCATCAGGAGCACGCCCACGCCCAGCACCGTCATGGCCGCCAGCATCACGTCGGTGCTGCTCATCCGGGTGTTGAACATGCCGGCGCCCAGGGCGATGAGCGGCGGACCGAAGACCAGGAAGATCACGAACACGTAGACGAAGAAGTAGCTCGCGAATATGTGCATGTAGCCGCGCTCGGTCGTGACCTCCGCCACCTTGGACAAGCCGTTCTGGTAGAACTTTCCGAGCGGGTCCCAGTGAAGATGGCCGGTCAGCAGCACGTTGAGCGCATAGCCTGCCAGCAGGAACGAGAGGTTGAGCAGCACGATGGACGCGGCGGCACGGCGCAGGCGCCCGGCATGCTCGTCGTCCCTCCATACCACGCACAGCAGCACCAGGTTGCACGCCGCCAGCACCGCCAGTGCGTTGGGCTTGGCGAGCAGCGCCGCGCCAAGGCAGGCGCCCAGCGCCGCCGCGGCCAGTGCCGCACTGCGGCCGTACAGGGAGAACAGCAGGGCGATGGCGGTCCACGTGAGGCACTCGTACAGCGCCTCGGGCATGAAGTAGGCCAGGAAGGTGCTCGAAGGCATCCACATCGCCAGCACCGCGATCCAGGTGGCAGCCTCGAGACTGACGAAATGCCGCGCCACGGACCGGACCGCCAGTGCCGACATGGCCGCGAAGAACAGGTTGAAGAACTTTCCGGCCGCGTAGAAGTCGCCGCCGAAGAGGTAGGTGAACTGGTAGATCGCGAAGAACAGCGAGTTCGGAAAACCGGCCTCGCCCCGGTTCGGCACGCTGGTGATGGACCGCATGTCGATGGTGCCGTCATACCAGAGTTGCGCCGTCTTGATGTAGTAGTACTCGTCATGCATCAAGATGGGTTCTGACGCCAGCAGCAGGCGAAGGGCAAGCGTTCCGACAGCCAGCAGGAAGATGACTTCGGGCCGGGCGACGGTTTGCCAGAAGGCGGCCTGGGGCGACGCTGCCGCGCCGGACGGCGTCATGGATGCGGTGACCGATCGGCTCATGTGCCTCTTTCGATGGATGGATCGTTGCCGAAGAGCGCGAGGGGACGCGTCAGCTGTCGGCACCCCAGGCGATGAAGAAGATGCCCACGAGAATCGCCGCCAGGCCGATGTAGAAGGAGCCGTTGAGCTTCTCGTTGAACAGGCGCGCCGCGAGCATCGGCGTGAGCACCAGCGTCAGGGCGTGAAAGGGGTAGGCCTTGGACAGGTCGGTGATGGACAGGATGTAGACCCACAGCCCGGTGAGTGCGGCGTAGAGCAGCACCGCGCACACCAGCGGCACGTTGGTGATGGCCGACCAGATGAAAGGCGTGGGCGCATCGCCGCCGCTGCGCAGCGTGACCGCCGCCTGCTTGAACAGGAGCTGCCCGCCCGCGATGCCGATGGAATAGCCCAGCAGGAGAATGATTTGCCAGATGCGCATGGTTCAACGGCCGCCTGTTCGGCGGCCCGGACAGCAGGTGCGCGAGCGCACCGGGTGGGACACGGTTTGAAAACTAAATGTTACAGATCGCCGAACGCCAAGGGAATACCTCATCTGGCGGAGCCAATCAGGCGACTTGCAATCCGTCGGGCATTGGCCATCAAGGTGAGGGTCGGGCCCTTCGCGGGCAGATACGCCAGCCCTGCGCCGTCGCACACGTAGACGTTGCGGGTTCCGCGCAGCCGCCCCGAACGATCCAGCGTCAAGGGGCGCTCTTCGTCGGAGGGAGGCAGCGTGCCCGCGTAGTGGATGCTGGCGCCGGCGCCGGGATGGATCACGCGCAGCGGCCAGCACCTGAGAACCCGCAGGGCCTTGCAAAACACTTTCTCGGCCGCGCGCTGGGCGGCCTGCTCGGTGGCGCCCGGGCGCCAGTGGATGTCGAGCACGTCGTCCTCGGGCGCCGCGGCCTGGCGCAGCGCCAGGTGCTTGCCTGCGCCCGGCAGGTCTTCGTGCTGCACGCCCAGGATCACGAAGCTCGTGGCCAGTGCCTGGAAGATCTTCAGCGAGTCGCGATAGTCGAGCGGCGAATCCTTCAGCAAGCGCGCCAGCAGCATGCCGGTGAACGAGAAGAACTGCGCCTGCACCAGGTGCTGCTGGTCGCCCGAGGGGTCGAGCATGGCCGTCAGCTGGGCCAGCGCGTAGGTGTGCCGCGCCGCGCCCTTGCCGAGTCCGCCCCAGCGCACCGAGGGAATGTAGGCGTGCTCGTTGCACACGAACGGCACCGGCTGGCCGTGGCGATCGAGCGAGCGCAGTGCGATGCGCGTGCTGCCGAGGGCGCCGGCCCCCAGGATCAGCCGCTCGCCCAGGAACTCGACGCTGCCGCCGCCCTGGAGATCCCGGCCGGTGACGCGAACGCCGCCGGCCTCGAGTTCGTCGAAGCGCGTCACCAGCACTTGCGGCCGATAGTCGAAGCCGGGCCTGGCCTTGAGATCGTCCAGCAGCACCGAGGGCCGGAAAACGCTGCTGCCGGCGTTGCTCCAGAAGTCCAGGCCATGCATCGGGTTGGCACGGCGCCGCGCGCCCAGTGGCTGGCTCAGCACCGCCAGCATCGGGCGGCCCAGCCGCATGCCCAGTTCTTCGATGCGCGGCTTGCGCCGCGCATAGGTGGACAGAAGCGCTGCCGCGTTGTGGTCCGGCGCCAGCGCCGGCTGCAGCGGCGACAGTGCGCCGCACCATGGCGCCAGGTCGTCGTTGCCGCCGGAGATTCCGATCAGGCGGGCAACGGCCTCGTAATGAGGCGCCATTTCGGCTGGATCGAGGCCGGCACACCGCAGTTCGTGCGGCGTGAAGGGAAAGGCCCCCGCGCCCCATGCCTCGGCCAGACCGCCCCGGGCCAGGCTTTCGATGGCCGCAAAGGAGTCGCCGCCGCTTCGAAGGCGCTCCATGGCGCGCCGAAATACAAAGCGGCGCGGCGCCGTCGCCTGTGCCAGCGGACCGGTATTGCCCAGGTCGATGCCCTCGTAGTCTTCGCCCAGCAGGTAGCGGTGTTGTTGGGCGTCGGTTCGCCGCAGCTCGTCGAATGGCCGCTCCGGAACCAGCCCGGCGTAGCGCCCGTCGACGTCCCCGCTGTCGAGCATCAGCACGCGATGGCCGGCGTCCAGCAGGCAGCTGGCCGCCACCGTGGCGCTCGCGCCCGAGCCCACGACGATGAACGGCGCCGCCTCAGGCATCTGCTTGGCCGGCCACCAGCCAGAGGTACAGCGGCATGCCCAGCAAGGCCATCAGCGCGGCGCGCATGCCATGCCACGCGAGCAGCGCCAGCGTGGCCGGCAGCGAGCGCGGTGCCGGCAGGAAGTGGTCCGCATGCTCGGTCGTGGCCTCGAGCACCGAGGCCATCAGCAGCACGCGGCGGCGAAGGGGCGCGGCCGTTGCGCGCAGACCGGCGGCGGCGTCGAGCAGGCCCAGGCAGGCGGGATGCCGGCGCGCAAAGGCGGTCACCTTGTCGGCCGGCCCGGGGAGCAGGCGAATGTGCGCCTCGACATAGCGCTGCACGACCTCCGGCGATGCGCTCGCGCCGACGAGGTAGCGCACCAGCACGCGTGCCTCTTGCTCGAGCGTTGTTCGAGCGCCCGGCGGTGCGGCGAACAGCAGTTCGAAGCCCTTGGCGAGCGCCATCGGCTCGAAGCCCAGATCGCGCCGTGCGGGCTCGATGTCGATGCGGGTGTCCTGGTTGGAGCCCAGCACGTTGCTGCGCGTGATGGGTGGCGACTTCATGAGTCGCGCAAGGACCGAGGCCGCCGCCAGCGAGACCGGCAGCGGCACGTGCAGCTTCATGGGCGCCGGCAGGCCCTGTGCGGCGGCGAGGAGGTCCAGCAGTTCGTCGAAGCTGAACTGCTGCGGGCCGCCGAGGTCGTAGGTCTTGCCGATGGCTTGGGGCGCTGCCAGCGCGCGCACCAGCGCCGCCACGACATCGTCCACATGGACCGGGGCCGAGCGCCACCGGCCGTCGCCGAGCACCGGCACGGCCCGGTGCGAGGCCACCACGCGCCTCAAGGTGCCGAAGATGCCGTCGTCCGCCGTTCCGTAGACCACGCTGGGGCGCACCACGGTCACGTCCAGTCCCGACGCGAGAAACAGCGCATCTGCCGCAGCCTTTGTCCGCGCGTAGTCCCCTTGGCGCAGGATCTTCGCCGACTGGGTGCTGACCACGATGACCCGCCGGCAGCCCGTGGCGATGCATGCGTCGACAAGGCAACGGGCACCGCCGATGTTGACCTGGTCGATGTCGGGCGCGTCCCGCGTCTGGGCCGCCAGGTGGATCACGGCTGCGCATCCTTCGCATGCTGCACGCAGCGCGGCCGGATCGGCGATGTCGCCCAGCACGATCTGAACGCCGGGCAGGTGCACCTGGCCGCTGCGGCGCACCAGCGCCCGCACGGTATGGCCCGCAGCCTGGAGGGCTGCCACGGTGCGCTGACCGATGAATCCCGCCGCACCCGTCACCAGTACCGGCAAGTCTGCAGCGGCTCGGGCTGGCGTGGCGGCCGTGCTCACCTGGGAGGCACTCATTCCGTCAGCGAGCGCACCAGTCGTTCGACCTCGTCGTCGCCGATGGGCGTGACCGGCAGTTTGGCCACGTCGTGCAGGTGGCGCACCATCGCCTGCGCCCACAGAACGTTCCAAACCATGCCGTTGTGGTCGTCGGCCAGCATGGCGTTGTTCGGGGCGTCGCCAATGGTGTTGGTCACCCGGAGCGTCGGCCCGATGGCCACGGTCTTGTACGCCGGACGGCCCTGGGCATCGCGCGATCCCCACAAGCCGCGGAACCATGCGCGGTCGTCGAAGAAGCTGGTGTGGGGGTCCTGCGCCACCATGGCGCGCAGCCCGTCGTCGAACATGTCGAACATGTGCGCGATGTTGTCGATCTCGCGCGCCGACTGCCAACGCTCGACGTTGGCCGCGTCGTGCGAATCCTCGAACAGGCCGACCAGCACCACGTGAGTCTGCGGGTGGTTGCGGCGGATGAGCGCCAGCGCTTCGTGAAAGCGGTCCAGGCAGCCGTGCACCTGCGCCATCACGGCAGGCGCTCCCGGATGCTCGGCCTGGACGTCGATGACACCGGCGAGGTTGGCCAGCCCGATGCGGATCACCACCACGCCGTGTTCCCAGCGCTTCGGGTCTTCGTCCATCATGTTCACCAGCCGCGGGATCTGCCGCCGGCGGGTGACCATCAGTTCATCGCAGCCGGCGCCGTTGTTGGCGTAGTTGTAGCGAAAGTCCTCCTTGCGCGGCGCCCGCGACACCTGCAGGCCGAATGTGTCCATCAGGCGCAGGCGTGGATTGGAAACGCCCGAGATCTCCCAGGGCCCCTGGTCGATCTGGTTGCCGCGCAGCCTGTCGATCACCTCGCCCCAGTTCAAGGTCTGCTTGCGCAAGGCGCCGCCCCGGGCCTGCGGCGGATGCGAGATGCTGTCCTGGTAGGAGAGCGTGTTGGAGTCGCCGATGGCCGCCAGCGGGATCCTTTCGGCCGGCACGCCGTCCGCGGCCAGGGTCGGGTTCGGTGCGGCGCTCATCGCGGGCTGCCATGCCAGCGCCAGGGCCAGGCAGGCCGCGGCCAGGAACGCAAGGCGCCGCGGGGCCGTGCAAAGGCAGCTGGGGCGGTCATGGGATGCAGACATGAAACCTTTCGAGCGGAATCACGAATTCTCGTCACTTGTGTGACCGCGTTTGTACAACCTCGACCCGTGTTGGCGGAATCCGCCACATGGCCAGAGGCCGGATCGATTCGTGATGTGCGCGGCTAGGCTGCCGCGGCTTCGTCCAGCGCGCCGTCGTCCAGGTGGCTGTCGTCCGCCCAGCCCACCAAAGTGAGCCCTTGCCCTGTCCAGAGCATCCGGTTGATGTGGGCATTGCCCAGCATCCAGGTGCGCGGTGCCTGCAGTTCCTGGCCGGTGGCGGCGCGGTAGAGCAGGTCCATCACGCCGCCGTGCGCCACCAGCACCAGCAGCTCGCCGGGATGCTGGCCCGCCAGGTGCGCAACCGCCGCCGTCACGCGGGCGCGAAACTGCAGCAGGCTTTCGCCGCCGCCAGCGGGGGCGAACTCGGGGTCGCGCCGGCGCCAGCGTTCGGCCTGCTCGGGCAGCTCGCGCTCGATGTCCCCGAAGGTGCGGCCCTCGAAATGGCCGAAGGCCCGTTCGCGCAGGCGCGGCTCGGGCTGCACGGTCAATTCGTGGCGCTGCGCAATGGCTTGCGCCGTCTGCCAGGCGCGGGCCAGGTCGCTGGAATAGACGGCGGCAACGGGCTCGCCCGCCAGTGCCTCTGCCACCCGGCCGGCCTGCCACAGGCCCCGGTCGTTCAGCGCGATGTCCAGGTGGCCCTGCAGCCGGGTGTCGACGTTCCAGGCGGTCTCGCCGTGGCGCACTGCAATGATCCGGGTGACATCCATCCTGGTGGCTTTGTCTCGTCGTGGTCGGTCAGGGCGTTGCCTGGGGCACGGCCGCGGGCACCGCGCTGGGCGCCGCCTGGGCCGTCTCGGTGGTCTTGGGCGGAATGACCACGTCCACCCGGCGCACGCCGGCCGGCGGGTTGGGGTAGCCCTGCATCGCCGCCTGGAACATGGCGCCGAACACCGGCGCATTGGCGTTGTAGGGGCCGTCGTTGCTGGCACGCGTCTCGTACACCACCTGGTTGCCGGGCAGCTCGCGCAGCACCACGCTCACTTCGCGCAGGTACCAGGGGTTGTAGTAGGCGCCATAGGGCGGCCCGTACCAGCCGCCGTACCAGCCGCGATAGCCGTAGGGTCCGTAGGGCCGGCCGTACGGACCCCAGCCCGGATACATCCAGGGGTCGGGCCAGGGCGAGACCTGCGCCGACACCCGGGCGGTGATGGTGGCCGCATAGCGCGGCGCTGCATCGTTGCGGGTCAGGCCCACGCGGGCCATGGCCATCTCGGCCATGGCTTCGAGTTCGAGCTGCGTGGCTTCCTCGGCCTGCTGCGAGGGCAGCCGTTCGAAGCGGTAGGTGGCCGGGGCGGTGGCGCCCGGCGGGCGGGAAAAGCTGGTGACGTTGCTGTCCACCGTCCAGCTGGTGGCGCAACCCGACAGGGCAGCCGCCACGGCCAGCGGCCAGAAACCGACAAGGAGAGTGCGCTTGCTGCTCATGATGTCTCCCAAGCCGGGCGCCCGTGGCCTGTTCAGCCTTGCGGCACGATGCTCATGGCCTGGGCCGGCGCCGGAAATTGCGGCGGGTCGAATGCCAGGTCGCCGTCGGCATCCGGCACGCCCGTGGCCTTCAGACCCTTGAAGTCGTGCAGCGTTCCGTCCAGCAGGTGCGAAGGTGTCACGTTCTGCAAGGCATTGAACATGTTCTCCAGGCGGCCGGGGTGCTTGCGCTCCCATTCGCGCAGCATCTCGCCCACCTGCTTGCGCTGCAGGTTCTCCTGGCTGCCGCACAGCGTGCAGGGAATGATGGGGAATTCGCGGTGCTGCGCCCAGCGCACCAGGTCCTTCTCGGCGGTGTAGGCCAGCGGGCGGATGACGACGTGCCTGCCGTCGTCGCTCACCAGCTT
>JAFECZ010000106.1 GCA_018241905.1 Pseudomonadota bacterium | reverse complement strand
TCAACGGCGAACCGCCGGTGCGCCCCATCGCCAGCCTGGAGCTGATGGTGCCGGCGCTGATCGAATGGCTGGGCCGCGACCTGATCGACGGCTGGCTCTACCAGCGCGGCCGCGACGGCGTGCTGCTGGCCTGGCTGGTTCATTCGGTGCGGCTGGTGAAGCCGGCGGATGGCGAGGCCTACGTGCTGGTGGGCCTGCTGGCCAACACGCTGCGCGCGGCGGGGCGCGGCGAGCCGCCTTCGGACCCGCGCCTGCGTTTTGCCGGCATGACCTGGGGCCTGAGCTTCTATGCCGAAGACCTGGCCGGCCGCACCCTGGCCGGCATGTTTGCGGCCCAGGGCTTTCACAAGGAATGCGCCGAGTTCAAGCGCGAGTACGAGCACCAGCTGGCCTGCTTCACCCGGCAGCAGCCGCAGTACGGCGCCCAGTTCACCGTCGGCGCCAGCGCATGGACATCCGGCGAAGGGCCGCGGGCCGACATGGTGCTGCACCGGCTGCCCGCCGGCGCAACGGCCCGCTGCGTGAACGACGAGGAACTGCTGCAACGCCGCTTCGACATGGCGGCCGACCCGCAGTACTGGCGCGAAAGCGGCATTGCCCGCGGCTTCGACCGCATTCCGCAGCACTGCTACCTGCACCTGTTCCACCTGGACTGGCACCGCAACGTCTGGGTCCACGTCCAGAACGCCGAGGAATACAAGTACCAGCCCGCCCTGCGCGATCGGCTGGTGCTGCCGCAGGCGCACCGCGACCTGATCGACATCCTCACGGCCGACCGCTGCTTTCTCATGGAGGACGTGGTGCCCGGCAAGTCGGGCGGCACCACCATCTTGTGCAAGGGTGCGCCAGGGCTGGGCAAGACCCTTACCGCCGAGGTCTATGCGGAGGTGGTGGGCAAGCCCCTGTACCGAGTGCATTCGGGCCAGCTCGGCGTCACGGCCGGCTCGGTCGAGGCCAGCCTGACGCAGATCCTGCAGCGTGCCGCGCGCTGGGACTGCGTGCTGCTGCTGGACGAGGCCGACGTGTACATCCGCCGGCGCGGCAACGACCTGCAGCACAACGCCATCGTCGCGGAGTTCCTGCGCACGCTGGAGTATTTCAGCGGCCTGCTGTTCATGACCACCAACCGCTCCGACGACATCGACGAGGCGATCCTGTCGCGCTGCATCGCGGTCATCAGCTACCAGCCGCCCGGCCCCGACGACGCGCGCCGCCTGTGGAGCATGCTGTCGGCGCAACTGGGCGTCGAACTGCCCGGCGCGCTCATCGACAAGCTCGTGGTGGACTACGCCGATGCCAGCGGCCGCGACATCAAGGAGCTGCTCAAGCTGACCAGCAAGTACTGCCGCCGCATGGGCCTGCCGCTGTCGACGCCTGCGTTCGCGCAGTGCGCGGTGTTCCGTGGACTGGCCTGTGCATCGTCGCCCGAAGGATCCGCATCATGATCGACCCCTCCTTGCTCGGCGGCGCGCTGACCGGCCGCATGTCGTTCCGCCCCGGCCATGCCCCCAGGGCCGCACCGCTGCCGCCCGGACGCCACGGCCTGTCGTTTGCCGAGGGGCGCGAGGCCGTGCTGGTGGTCCCCGACGACCTGCCCGTCGATGCGCCGCTGCCGCTGCTGGTGATGTTCCATGGCGCCGGCGGCGAGGCCAACCGCGTGCTGCCGCATCTCGTGGCGCATGCGCGGGCCCGGCGCTTCCTGCTGCTGGCGCCGCAGTCGATGTACCCCACCTGGGACATCGTCATCGGCGGGCACGGCCCCGACCTGGAGCGCCTGGACGCGGCGTTGTCGCGCGTGGCAGAGCACTTCCCCATCGACCCCGCGCGCCTGGCATTCGCCGGCTTCTCCGACGGCGGCAGCTACGCCCTGTCGATGGGCCTGACCAACGGCGATGTGGCCAGCCATGTGATCGGGTTGTCGGCAGGCTTCATGAATGCGTTCACGCAAATGGGAACGCCGCGCGTGTTCCTCGCGCACGGCCGCAGCGACAGCCAGTTGCCCATCGAGACCAGCGCCCACGTGAATGCGCGGCGGCTGCTGGAAAGCGGCTACGACCTGACGCTGCAGCCCTTCGACGGCGACCATGTCATCGTGCCGTGGGCGGTAGGGCGGGCGGTCGAGTTCTTCCTGGGCCCCGCCTGACGTAACACCTGCCCCGACTCCGGAATCCCGCGCCGGACAGCGCCGCGCCCGCGGCAGGTGTAGGCTGCCTCTCGGAGGCTGCCGTGACGACGATTCGTTTCTGCTTCCTGTGCGCGCTGCTGGCGCTGTGGCTGCCATGGGCCGCGGCTGCGCCGGCCCCGGTGCTGGTCCTGCAGATCGACGGCGCCATCGGCCCCGTCGCCATGGACCGGGTGCAGCGTGCCCTCGAGCGCGCCGCACGCGAGCAGGCCGCCCTGGTGGTGCTGGAAATCGACACGCCCGGCGGGCTGGACACGGCCATGCGCGGCATCGTGCAGGCCATCCTGGCCTCGCCGGTTCCGGTGGCCGGCTACGTGGCGCCGCCGGGCGCCCGCGCGGCCAGTGCCGGCACCTACATCCTGTACGCCTGCCATGTCGCGGCCATGGCGCCGGCCACGAACCTCGGGGCGGCCACGCCCGTCGCCCTCGGACTGCCGGGTTCGGGCCCGGAGAAGGAGCCCAAGGCGGACAAGGACGGCGCGCCCGACAAGTCGCAGGACACGATGAGCGCCAAGCGCATGCAGGACGCCAGCGCCTACCTGCGAAGCCTGGCGCAACTGCGCGGGCGCGACACGGCCTGGGCCGACCAGGCGGTGAAAGACTCGGCCAGCCTGGCGGCCAACGAGGCGCTGGCGCACAAGGTCATCGACCTGGTGGCGTCCGACCGCGCCGACCTGCTGCGCCAGCTCGACGGCCGCGAAGTTCGCCTGGCCGGCGCCGGCAAGCCCGACGGGCCCGTGGTGAAGCTCGCCACGGCCCAGGCCCCGGTGCTGGTGGCGGAACCGAATTGGCGCGACCGGCTGCTGGGCGTGTTGAGCGATCCGAGCCTGGCGCTCCTGCTGATGATGGTGGGCGTCTACGGCCTGGTGTTCGAGTTCATGAACCCGGGCTTCGTCGCGCCGGGCGTGATCGGCGGCGTGTGCCTGCTGCTGGCCATGTGGGGGCTGCAGATGCTGCCCATCAACTACAGCGGCCTGGCGCTCATCCTGCTGGGCATTGCCTTCTTCGTGGCGGAGGCGTTCGTGCCCAGCTACGGCGCGCTGGGCGCGGGCGGCATTGCGGCCTTCGTGTTCGGCGCCCTGCTGCTGATCGACAGCGAGCTGCCCGGCTTCGGCGTGCCGCTGCCCTTCATCGCCACGATTGCGGGGCTCTTCGCCCTGGCCCTTGTCGTGCTGATCCGCATGGCCTTGAAGGCGCACGCGCGGCCGGTGGTGAACGGCCCGCCGGGCCTGTTCGGCACCCATGCCGTGGTGATCGAGTTCGACCCCGCGCAAGGCGAAGGCTGGGCCCAGTTGAACGGCGAGCGCTGGCGCATCCACGCCGGCGGCCAGGCGCTGGCGCCGGGCCAGCTCGTCCAGGTCGCGCGGGTCGACGGGCTGCGCCTGGAGGTGCACCCCGCGCCGGCACGGCAGCAACAACAGCAACAACAACCAGCGAGCGCACCATGACCCAACTGATCGCCCCGCCCCTGATCCTCTTGCTGCTGGTGCTGCTGGCAGCCAGTTCGCTGCGCATCCTGCGCGAATACGAGCGCGGCGTGGTGTTCCAGCTGGGGCGCTTCTGGCGGGTGAAGGGGCCGGGCCTGGTGATCCTCATTCCCGGCATCCAGCAGATGGTGCGGATCGACCTGCGCGTGGTGACGCTGGACGTTCCTTCGCAGGACGTGATCTCGCGCGACAACGTCACGCTCAAGGTCAACGCCGTGCTGTACTTCAAGGTGATCGATCCGGAGCGGGCCGTCATCCAGGTGGAGCACTACCTGGCCGCCACCAGCCAGCTGGCGCAGACCACGCTGCGCGCGGTGCTGGGCAAGCACACGCTGGACGAGATGCTGTCCGAGCGCGAGCGGCTCAACCTCGACCTGCAGAAGATCCTCGACAGCCAGACCGACGCCTGGGGCATCAAGGTGACCAACGTCGAGATCAAGCACGTGGACCTGAACGACTCCATGATCCGGGCCATTGCGCGCCAGGCCGAGGCCGAGCGCGAGCGGCGTGCCAAGGTGATCCATGCCGAAGGCGAGCTGCAGGCGTCCGAGAAGCTCGCCCAGGCGGCGCAGATCCTGGCGCGCGAGCCGCAGGCGCTGCAGCTGCGCTACCTGGAAACGCTCACCGTGATTGCGGCCGACAAGAACTCCACCATCGTCTTTCCGCTGCCACTGGACATCGTCGGCCCGCTGCTGGACGTGCTGCGCAAGCGGCCCTCGCCCGAGGCCTGAGACAAACGGGGCCGAGCCGGCCCGCGCCGGGCCTATAGTCGGCGCTCGGCTCACGGCTTCTTCGTTCGATCCAGCATTCGACGCGCCCGATCATGACAACTGACCGCCCCTTGCTGACTGCTGCGCAAGCATTGGCCCGCCTGCGCGAAGGCAACGACCGTTTCGTCCAGGGCCTGGCGCGCTTTCCCACCGTGCAAAAGGAGATCCTGGCCGAGTTGGCCAAGGGGCAGCAGCCCTACGCCACCATCCTGGGCTGCAGCGACAGCCGGGTGCCGCCCGAACTCGTGTTCGATGCCTCCTTCGGCGAGCTGTTCGTCATCCGGGTGGCGGGCAACGTCCTGGGGGCCAGCATCCTCGGCACGCTGCAGTACGCGGGCTCGCACCTGCAAACCCCGCTGTTCGTCGTGCTCGGGCACGACGGATGCGGCGCCGTGGAAGCGGCCATCGACTCGCGCTTTCGCGGCCAGCAGCACAAGAGCCGGATCGCGGTTCTGCTGGAAGACATCGTGCCGGCGCTCGACGGGCTCGATGCTTCGCAGCCGCCGCAAGTGCTCCTGTGCCAGGCGGTGGAAGCGAATGTGCGGCACACCGTCAGGGTCTTGCGCGAATCCCCCGAGGTCCAGGCACGCGAGCGCGAAGGCGTGATGAAACTGGTGGGCGCCGTGTACGAGCTGCAGACGGGGCGCGTGCGCTTCCTCGACGAGCATTCCACCGCGCCCGCCGGCGCCTGAAGGCCCGCCTTGGAGAAGATCAAGCTGCTGCCGCCGGCGCGAGGAGACTGGATTGCGGGCCTGTCCATTGCCGGGCTGCTGCTGCCCGAGGCCGTGGCCTACTCGGGCCTGGCCAACCTGCCCCCGCAAGCCGGTGTGATGGCGCTGTTCGCCGGCCTGCTGGCCTATGGGCTGCTGGGTGCCAGCCGGTTCGCCATCGTGTCGGCCACATCCTCTTCCGCCACGGTGCTGGCGGCCGCCGTCGGGTCGCTCGCGCCTTTGGCGGCCGGCGGCCGGGCAGCGCTCGTCGCTGCGCTGGTCCTTCTTACGGGGTTCTTGTTCATGGTCGCGGCCGCGGCGCGGCTGGGCGCCATCTCCAGTCTTGTGGCCAAGCCCGTGCTGCGCGGTTTTGCCATCGGCCTGGCGCTCACGATCGTGATCAAGCAGTTGCCCAAGCTGCTGAACGTCCAGCCCGCGCACACCGATCTGTGGCACCTGCTGGGCGACCTGCTGCGCCTGGCCCCGGGCTGGAACTGGGCCTGCCTGGCCACGGGCCTGGTCGCGCTGGCGCTGCTGCATGTGCTGAAGACGCGCACCGCGCTGCCGGGTGGCCTGCTGGTCATTGCGCTGGGCATTGCGTTCGACTGGGCTGGCCTGGGCCACGCCTGGAACGTGCCCCGGGTCGGCCCCATCGTGCTGGCATTCGACGGCCTGCAGTGGCCTGTCGTCGCACGCGAGCAGTGGCTGCGCCTGGGCGAGCTGTCCTTTGCGCTGGCGCTCATCCTGTATGCCGAGTCCTATGGCTCCATCCGCACGATGGCCATCCGGCACGGCGACGTCACCCGCCCCAACCAGGACTTGATGGCGCTGGGCGCAGCCAACCTGCTGTCCGCGCTGATCCAGGGCATGCCGGTCGGCGCCGGGTTCTCGGGCACTTCGGCAAACGAGGCCGCGGGCGCAAGCAGCCGCTGGGCCGGGCTGGTTGCGGCCGGCCTGCTGGGGCTGGCCGCCTTCTTTGCGCTTCCATGGATCGCACACACGCCCGAGCCGGTGCTGGCGGCCATCGTGATTCACGCCGTGGGCCACACGCTCAACCCGGCAGCGCTGCGCCCGTACTTCAGCTGGCGGCGCGACCGGCTGGTGGCCGTGATGGCTTTTGCCGCCGTGCTGGCCCTGGGCGTGCTGGACGGGCTGCTGCTGTCCATCGGCACCAGCCTGCTGATGCTGCTGCGCAGCCTGGCCACATCGCGCGTGAGCTGGCTGGGCCGCCTGGACGATGGGCACAACTTCGTGGACATCAGCCGGCATCCGCAGGCACAGGCGCCACCGGGCTTGCTGATCGCACGGCCAGAGGAGCCGCTGTTCTTCGGCAACGCCGAGAGCGTGTTCGTCACGCTGCGGCGCGAAGTGGGCGCGCAGCCGCAGATGCGGCGCATGGTGCTCAGCCTGGAGGAGTCGCCCGACCTGGATGCCACCAGCATCGAGGCCCTATGCGAGTTCGCGGCCTGGATGCGCGTGCGCGGGCACGGCTTTACCCTGGCCCGGGTGAAGGACGCGGTGCGGGACCTGCTCGACCGGGTGCAGTGTGCGGATCTGCCGCCCAGCGCGTACGCCGCATGGAGCGTCGACGACGCGGTGAACGCCAGTCCCTAGGTCGCCTCTCCGCGCACGGCCTGCGCATACTTGGCCAGCACGCCGGTGAGTCCCTCCTGGCTTTCGAGCTGGTCCTGGGGCTTCAAGGCCTGCCTGGCAATCTCCGAGATGTGGGCGTCCATCGCGGCCATCACTTCCTCGACCTTGCTCGTGCCGAAGCTGCGAATGATGTCCTCGTGCTCGCGGATGGAGCACTCGTTCGAATGCTGCCCGGCGTGCACGGCCAGGATCAGCGAGCAGCGCGACACCGCCTCGGACATGAAGCGCGCCAGCAGGAAGTTGTCGGCCATCTCGGCCAGCGCGGTGTGGAAGTCCCCGGCCAGCCGGCTCGATGCGCGCAGGTCACCCGCCTCGTGCGCGCTCTGCTCTTCCTGCACGATCTTCTGCAGGCGCTTGGCGAAGGCCGGCGTCCACCGCTGGGCCACCAGCCGCACCACTTCGCGCTCCAGCGCGCGGCGCACCTCGAATACCTGGCGGGCCTCGCCCAGCCCGGGTTCGGCCACCGCCGCGGTGCGCCGCCCGCCGCCCGCCACCAGGCCTTCGGCCTGCAGCCGTGCCAGCACCGCGCGCACCGGCGTGCGGCTGATGCCGAACTGCGCGGCCAGCGCGTCTTCCGGCAGCTTGGTGCCGGGCTCGATGGCACGCTCGATGATCGCCCGGCGCAAGGCCTCGTATGCAATGTCGGCTGGAGCCTTGCTATTTTTCATGGGTCAAACTGTATACGAAACGATCTGATCAGGCATTCGCCAACAGCGTAGCGGGCCGCACCGTCGTCTGTAGATCGACGCCGGAAATTATTCAAGCAGATCGTGCTAGGGGTTTTCTCAGGTATACCAAAATATCTTTGCTTGGATACTTGGTACGAATACTTCAACCGTATACGGAGTCATATGAAGCACCGATTGCTTGTCCCGCTCAACCGCCAGCAACTCGAGCTGATGGACAGAACCATTGCGAATGGAGTTGCCCCCGACCGGGTCGCCTTGCTGCGAATGGCCCTTCGTGAACTCGGCCCGCTGCATGGCGGCGGAACGGCCCGCGGCAGGCAGCCCGTCCAGGCCGCCGCAAAGGAGTCCGCATGACCCAGCGTGAACTCATCGCCGAATGGACCCTGCAGCCCGGCACGGGCAAGGCCGTCGAGGTCAAGGCGGGGCAGATCCTGCGCATCGAACAGGTCGAGGGCGGCCAGTGCGTGGACTTCAACGCGTTCAACCTGCATGACTACAAGGAGTTCATGCACTGCGGCCGCACGCGCACGGTGCACGGCTTCAACCCCACCACCGGCACCTTCATGTGGTCGGCGCCGCCGCGCGAGCGCGCCATGTTCTACATCCTGGCCGACACCGTGCGCCAGAACGACGTGCTGTTTCCCCGCTGCAGCGCCTACGTCTACGAGAGCACCTACGGCTTCCAGACGCACACCAACTGCCACGACATCCAGGCCGAGGCCCAGCGCGAGTACGGGCTGACCCCCGACGACGTGCACGACAGCTTCAATTTCTTCATGGTCACCGAGGTGCAGACAGGCGGAACGGTGCGCATCAGCCGGCAAGACACCCGGCCTGGCGACCATGTGGAGCTCCTGGCGCTGATCGACACGCTGGCGATTCCCAATGTCTGCGGCGCCGACGTCATGCGCACCAGCAACTTCTTCCTCAAGCCGGTGAAGGTCCAGGTGCTGCAAGCCTCGGCCGAGGACCTGGCCAAGGTGCCCTCGGTCCCTCCCCGCGCGAGCCAGCGCACGCCCAAGGACTTTCTCAACCCCGTCATCAAGGCCGACCGCGCGCTGCACCGGGACCCGGGCTACGAGCCGAGGTTCCTCAACACGCCCCTGACGGTGACCGACGTCGAGATCGAACTCGACGACGAGGAACTGGCCCTGCTGCGCGGCTACGAACACGCCCGCCTCTACCGGGGAGACGACGCGGCGACGCTGCGCGATGTCTTCTTCTCGTGGTGGGAGCAGCGCTTCGTCACCAGCCCCAACGGCGCACCGACCGTGGCAAGCGGCGACTAGGCCGGGTGCCTTGCCGCGATCGTTCCAACCATCACTTCCCGTCTTCACTTCCGTAGGAATCTTCGACATGAGCTCGAGCAACATCTCGCGCCGCCGCCTGGTCGGCGGCACACTCGCGGCTTCGCTGACGGGCGCCTTGCCGTCGCTTTCGAGGGCACAGGCCGACCTCACCGTGGGCATCCTGTATTCCGGCGCGCGCGACGACTACGGCTGGAACCAGTCGCATGCCGTGGCCGCGCGCGCGCTCAAGGCCGTGCCGGGCATCAAGGTGGTCGAGGAAGAGCGCGTGCCCGAGACCGTGGCGGCAGCCAAGACAATGGAGTCGATGATCCAGCTCGACGGCGCCAAGCTGTTGTTCGGCACGTCCTTCGGCTACTTTTCGCCCTTCATGGTGGACATGGCCAAGGCCAACCCCGGGGTGCAGCTGCGCCACCCGACCACGCTGTGGGATCCGGCCAAGCACCCGGCCAACCTGGGCGGCTATTTCTGCTACATGGACCAGGCGCATCACATCAACGGCATCGCCGCGGGCCTGTCGACCACGTCCAACAAGATCGGCTACATCGCGGCCAAGCCGATCGACCTGGTCCTGCGCACGGTCAACAGCTTCACCATCGGCGCGCGGATGGTGAACCCCAACGTGCAGGTGTTCATGGTGATCACCGGCGAATGGTCGCTGCCGGTGCGCGAGGCCGAGGCCGTCAACGCGCTGGTCAACTCGGGCTGCGACGTCATTGCGTGCCATGTGGACAGCCCGAAGATCATCGTGCAGACGGCGGAGTCGCGCGGCGTCAAGACCGTGGGCCACAACACCTCCCAGGCGGCGCTGGCCCCCAAGGGCTTCATCACCGGCGCGGAGACCAAGTACGAGACCATCTACAAGGGCTACGCCGAGCTGCTGATGAAGGGCAAGCCGCTTCCCAACATCACAGTGGGCGGCTACGACAAGGACATGGTGCAGTCCACGCCCTTCGGCGCAGGCGCCGGCGAGAAGGCGCGCAATGCCGCACTGGCGCGCATTGCCGAGCTTCGCGCGGGGGCGCCGATCTTCGGCGGCACGGTGCGCGACAACCAGGGCAAGGTCGTGCTCAACGGGGTCAAGGGCCTGTACGACCCCGTGCTCGAAAAGATGCCCTACGTCGTCGAAGGCGTCGTCGGCTCCACCCACTGAAGCAACCAACAAGCGCGAGGCGCCATGAGTGCTGTGTTGCCGCTGCCGCCGGAATCGGGTCCGCGGCGTGATCGTGCATGCGCCAGCTCACGCTGGGTCGGATGGCTGGGCCAGCTGCTCGCGCCCGTCGGCGCGGTGCTGGCGGCGTATGCGCTGTTCTCGCTGCTGCTCCTGTGGCTTGGCCGCTCGCCGGCCGAGTTTGCGGAGCTGGTCTGGAAGGGTGCCTTCGGCACGCCCTTCTCGATCAGGAACACCTTGCTGCGCATGCCGGCGCTCATCTTCTGCGCGCTTGCCGTGGCGGTGCCTGCGCAGCTGGGCCTCATGGTCATCGGCGGCGAAGGAACGCTGGTGCTGGCCGGCCTGGCATCCGCCGCCGTTGCCGTGCCCTTTGCCGGCGGCGCGGCCTCGCCCTTGCTGGTCGTGCCCCTGATGGCCGGCGCCGGCATGCTGGTGGGCGCATTCTGGTTCGGCATTGCAGCGCAGGCGCGCAACAGGCGCCAGGTCAACGAGGTGATTTCCTCGCTGCTGCTGTCCTACGTGGGCATCGCGATCATGAACTTCTTCGTCGAAGGCATGCTCCGCGACCCGGACCAGCCAAGCAAATCCTCCACCGTACCCGTGGCTGCGGACTACCTGGTGGGGCAGATTCCCGGCGTGGGCGTGCACTGGGGGCTGGCCGTGGCACTGCTGGCGGCGGTGGGCCTGCACCTGCTCGTTTCGCGCACCACCTTCGGCTTTGCCATGCGGATCGCAGGGGGCAACCCGCGCGCGGCGCGTGCGCAGGGCCTGCCGGTCGAGCGGCTGGTGCTCGCCGGCATGGCCATCGGCGGCGCGTGCGCCGGCCTGGCGGGCTACTTCGAGGTGGCCGCGGTGCAGGGCCGCGCCAACGCATCGCTGGCCGCCGGCTACGGCTTCACCGGCATCCTGGTGTCGTTCATGGCGCGGCACCATCCGCTGGGCATCGTGCCGGCGGCGCTGCTGTTCGCCGGCCTCTCGGCGGCCAACGGGCTCGTCCAGCGGCGCCTGGGCCTGCCCGACGGCGTGATGCTGCTGCTGCAAAGCATGATCTTCATCGCACTGCTGGTGTCGCAGTCCTTGCACGGCAGCGGCCTGGGCATGCGCCTGCTGGCCGGGGTGCGCGGAGGCCGGGCATGACCGACATCCTCGTGACGATTGCACTGGCGCTGCTGGGCGGCGCCATCAAGGTGTCGACGCCCTTCATGTTCGTCGCGCTCGGCGAGTGCCTGACGGAGCTTTCCGGACGCATCAACCTGGGCCTGGAAGGCACCCTGGTGCTCGGCGCCATGACCTCCTACGGGGCCGCCGTGCTGACGGGCTCGCCGTGGCTCGGCCTGCTCGTTGCGGGCCTGGCCGGTGTGGTGCTGGGCACCATGCATGCGCTGCTGTGCCAGTTGCCGCGCGTGAACGACGTGGCCATCGGCATCGCGATGATGCTGTTCGGCACGGCGCTGGCCTTCTACTTCGGCAAGCCCTTCATCCAGCCGCAGGCGCCGCACCTGCCGACCATTGCGCTGGGCGAATGGCTGACGCGCGTGACGGGCCACCAGAGCATTGCCTTTGCCGCGGCGCTGGAGATCAACCCGCTGTTCCTGTTCGGCATCGCGCTGGCCTTTGCCATGGCCTGGGCGCTGCGCAACACGCACATCGGGCTGGTGGTGCGCACCGCGGGCGACAGCGCCGCGGCGGCGCGCGCGCTGGGCATTCGGGTCAATGCGGTGCGCCTGGGCTGCACAGCCGTGGGCGGGCTGCTGGCGGGTTTCGGCGGCGCCTTCCTGTCGCTGGTGTACCCCGGCGCATGGAACGAAAGCCTGTCGTCCGGCCAGGGCCTGATGGCTGCGGCCCTGGTCGTCTATGCGCGCTGGCAGCCGCTGCGCTGCGTGCTGGCCGCCCTGCTGTTCGGCGCCGCCGGCGCGCTCGGGACGGCGCTGCAGGCGGTGGGCTGGAACAGCGGCCTGTATCTGTTCAACGCTGCGCCCTACGTGCTGACCTTCCTGCTGATGCTCAGCGGCGGCGGGCGCGGTGCGGCCAGCCGACGCCAAGGACAATTCGATGCACCCGGTGAACTCTCCACGGCCCGCTGAATCCGCGCCGTCCCTGTCGGTCCGGGGCATGAGCAAGGCCTTCAACGGCGTGCCGGCCATCGAGGACATCTCCATCGACGTGTCCGCGGGCGAGTTCCACGGCTTGCTGGGCGAGAACGGTGCGGGCAAGTCGACCCTGGTGAAGGGACTGCTGGGCTTTCACCTGCCGGACGCGGGGCGGATCCTGGTCAACGGTGCCGAGGTGTCGATCCGCCGCCCCGCGGACGCGCATGCGCTGGGCCTGGGCATGGTGTACCAGCACTTCACGTCGGTGCCGGCGCTGACCGCGTTCGAGAACCTGCTGGTCAGCCGTCACGACGCGCCGAAGATCATCGACTGGTCGCACGAATGCGAGGACATCCGCGCTTTCATGTCGCGCATGCCCTTCTCGGTGCCGCTGGACGTGCCGGTCGGATCGCTGGCGGCCGGGCAGCGGCAGAAGCTGGAGATCCTCAAGCTGCTGTACCTGGGCAGCCGCTTCATCGTGCTGGACGAGCCGACCTCGGTGCTGACCCCGCAGGAAGCCGACGAGGTCCTGGGGCTGCTGCGCGAGATGACGCAGGCGCGCGCCATCAGCGCGCTGATGATCACGCACAAGTTCCGCGAGGTCACGGCCTACTGCGACCGCGTCACGGTGCTGCGGCGCGGCAGGATGGCCGGTGCCGGGTCGGTTCGCGAAGTCGACACCCAGACGATGGCGCGCTGGATGGTCGGCGATGCGGCAGCGCCCGCCGCGGCCGGCAGCGCAGGCCCCGCAGCCCCCGCCATCAGCCCCCCCGCCACGCCGGCCGCTGCCGCCCAGGGCCAGGCGGCGCTGGACCTGATCG
>JAFECZ010000105.1 GCA_018241905.1 Pseudomonadota bacterium | reverse complement strand
CACCCAGATGATCAGGGCCGAGCCGCTGAAGAAGAGCAGGGTGAACCAGTCGATGAGCGCCGAGGCGCTGCGCCGGAAGGTCGGCAGCGCAAAGGCCGACAGCGTGGCCATCGGCGGCAGGGCCAGCAGCAGCGAGCGCTGGGCGAAATCGGTCGTGAGGGTGGCCACCAGCGGCACCAGCACGAACCACAGCGGAACCGCGACATGGCGCGTGCGCAGCTGGCGGCGCCAGCGCCACAGCGCCCACAGCACCAGCAGCCACGCCGGCCAGGTGAACCAGATGAGCAGCCGCACCAGGGCGCCCAGCTCGCCGCCCACGGTCTGGCCGACGCGCGCACCGGGCAGCTCGATGCGCCACTCCACCAGGTCGAGCGCAAAGGCCAGGGCTGCGGCCAGCAGCGTGCCGCCGACGATCACGGCCAGCGCGATGCCCCCGTAGCGGTGCACGTTGCCGTCTTCGTCCTGGCTGTCTTCGCTTCGCGCTCTTGCACCGCCCAGCCATTCGTAGGCCGCATAGAGTGCGCAGCCGCTGCCCAGGATCATGGCGACGCTGGGGCCGCCGCTCAGTGCCATGCCCACCACGCCCAGCACCATGGCGAGCGCGCCTGCGCGCAGCCGATAGGGCAGCGCAGCCATGCCGTAGAACATGCTGGCCACGAAGAAGAGCTGGGTGAGTGCGGGCGTGGTTTCGTGCCCGAGCTGCGCCAGGCCCAGGCAGGCGATCAGCGCCATCAGGCCGCCGTCTGCGATGGCCCTGGCGTAGTCCTTGGGATGGGCCTCGCCGCCGAAGGCAAAGGCCACCGGCTGGGCCTGGGGCGTGCGCGCCAGGTAGTAGACCGCATACCAGGTGGCCGTGAAGGCGCCCCAGAGAAACAGCGCGAACACGATGCGCACTGCCAGGTCTGCATTCACCCAGGCGGGCGCCAGCTTGATGGCCCAGGCGCCGGCCCAGTAGGGGACCAGGGCCAGCGTTTCCGGCCGCATGCCCATGAGCAGCGGGTCGAACCAGCGCGCGATGCCATCTTGCGTGTGGGCGAGCTCCAGCATGTAGCCAAAGGAGGAGATGTCCTCGCTTTTCCAGGGGCCGCGTCCGATGAGGCCGGGCATGAGGTAGGCCGCGCAAAGCAGGATCAGCGCGAGCCGCGGCAGGCGGCGCACGGCGCTCTGGGCAACGATGGCTGGGGTGGGGTGGTTCAACGCGGTATTGTGTTCTTGTGGGCGCCGGGCGGGACGGGTTGCGGGAAACAAAAAGGGCAGCGCGGTAAACCGGGCTGCCCTCGTGCGAGAAGCGTGTGCCTTACTTGGCGGCAGTCTTGCCGAAGCGGTTGCGGAACTTCTCGACGCGGCCACCCATGTTGTCCACCGACTTTTGCGTGCCGGTGTAGAAGGGGTGCGATTCGCTCGAGGTGTCCAGCTTGAACAGGGGCAGTTCGCGGCCGTCGTCGGTCTTGCCCATTTCCTTGGTGTTCACGCAGGAACGGGTCACGAACTTGAAGCCGTTCGACAGGTCGACGAACAGAACTTCGCGGTAATTGGGGTGGATGCCTTCTTTCATGGTCTTTCCTTGAGGTCAAATGCGAGAGCCACAGCCCGCAAGAAGGAGGACTGCACTTTTCGCTGTTAGCCTTCCATTATCGCATATTGCGCGCATCCCGGAAAGAATTCGTCATGACCCAACCCCTACGCGTCGGCCTCGTCGGCTACGGCTTCGCTGGCCAGACCTTCCATGCCCCCGTGCTGTCGGCCGTTCCCGGCCTGCAATTGGCCGCCGTGGCCAGCAGCCAGCCCGACAAGGTCCAGGCCGATTGGCCGGAGGCAGCCGTCTTCCCCGACGTCCACGCCTTGCTTGCGGCGCAGCCGGCAATCGATCTGGTGGTGGTGGCGACGCCCAATGAGGCCCATTTCCCGGTGGCCAAGGCCGCGCTGGAGGCCGGGCGCCATGTCGTGGTGGACAAGCCTTTTGTCCTGAACGCCGGCCAGGCGCGCAAGCTGGCTGATCTGGCGCGGGCCCAAGGAAAAATTGTTTCCGTCTATCAAAATCGTCGTTTTGATTCAGATTTTCTAACCTTGCGGCAGGTTCTTGCCGACGGCCAGGTGGGGCGGCCCGTTTTCTTCGAATCCCATTTCGACCGCTACCGGCCCGACGTACGGGTGCGCTGGCGCGAGCAGAAGGTGCCCGGTGCCGGCCTTTGGGTCGATCTCGGATCGCACCTGATGGACCAGGCCGTGCAGCTCTTCGGCAAGCCCGACAGCGTGCAGCTCGACATCGCAGCGTTGCGCGAAGGGGCGGTGGTCGAAGACTATTTCCACGCCGTGCTGCGCTGGGACAAGGGACCGCACGCACCCATGCGGGCGGTGCTGCATGCCACCACGCTGGCCGCCGACCCGGCGCCGCGCTACGTGCTGCATGGCACCCGCGGCAGCTACGTGAAGTACGGCGTCGACCCCCAGGAAGATGCCCTGCGCACCGGCGCCAAGCCGGGTGGCGAGGGCTGGGGCATGGACGCGGACGACGGCCTGCTCACCCTCATCGGCGACACCGGCCAGCCCGATCCCAGCAGCGTGCCGACGCTGGCTGGCGACTACACGCGCTACTACGCGGCCATCCGGGACGCGATTGCCGGCAAGGGCCCCGCGCCGGTAACGCCCGAGGAGGCGGTGCAACTGATGGAACTGCTCGATCTGGGCACGCAAAGCGCCGAGCAAGGGCGCGCATTGCCCACCTGAATTCGCACGCAAGCAGGCAAGCAAGCAAAAAGGCTCGCCGAAGCGAGCCTTTTGAATGCCAGCCCCGCACCGAGGAGCCGGCTTTGCCGGGCCTGCGCCACGGGGGGGCGAATTACACGTAGCGAAGCGAAGTGAAAAGCCCGGGCGGGCTCATCCTCCGCGACGCATCATGTCGAAGAATTCGACATTGGTCTTGGTCGCCTTCATGTTCTTGAGCATGAGCTCCATCGCCTCGATCTCGTCCATGTTGTACATGAGCTGGCGCAGGATGCGGGTCTTCTGCAGGATCTCGGGCGGCAGCAGCAGTTCTTCGCGGCGCGTGCCGCTGCGGTTGAGCTGGATGGACGGGAACACGCGCTTCTCGTACAGGCGGCGGTCCAGGTGGATTTCGGAGTTGCCGGTGCCCTTGAACTCTTCGAAGATCACTTCGTCCATGCGGCTGCCGGTGTCGATCAGCGCGGTGCCGATGATGGTGAGCGAGCCGCCTTCTTCCACGTTGCGGGCCGCGCCCAGGAAGCGCTTGGGGCGCTGCAGCGCGTTGGAGTCGACGCCGCCGGTAAGCACCTTGCCCGACGAAGGCACGACGTTGTTGTAGGCACGGGCCAGTCGGGTGATGGAGTCCAGCAGGATCACCACGTCCTTCTTGAGCTCGACCAGGCGCTTGGCGCGCTCGATCACCATCTCGGCCACGTGCACGTGACGGGCGGCGGGTTCGTCGAAGGTGGAGGCAATCACCTCGCCCTTCACGGTGCGCTGCATTTCCGTCACTTCCTCAGGCCGCTCGTCCACCAGCAGCACCATCATGTGCACCTCGGGGTAGTTGGCGCTGATGGCGTGGGCGATGTGCTGCATCATCACCGTCTTGCCGCTCTTGGGCGGGGCCACCAGCAGGGCGCGCTGGCCTTTGCCGATGGGGGCGATGATGTCGATGATGCGGCCGGTGATGTTCTCGTCGCCCTTGAAGTTCTCGCGCTCCAGGCGCATGAGCTGCTTCGGGAAGAGCGGCGTCAGGTTCTCGAACATGACCTTGTGCTTGTTCTGCTCGGGCGGGCCGCCGTTCACGGAATCAAGCTTGGTCAGGGCAAAGTAGCGCTCGCCATCCTTGGGGATGCGCACCTCGCCCTCGATCATGTCGCCGGTGTGCAGGTTGAAGCGGCGCACCTGGCTGGGGCTGATGTAGATGTCGTCGGTGCTGGCCGTGAAGCTCGTGTCGGGGCTGCGCAGGAAGCCGAAGCCGTCGGGCAGGATCTCGAGCACGCCGTCGGCAAACACCTGTTCGCCCGCTTTCGCGCGCTTCTTGATGATGGCGAACATGAGCTCTTGCTTGCGCATGCGGCCGACGTTCTCGATCTCCAGTGCCTCGGCTTGTTTGAGGACTTCAGACACGTGCAGTGCCTTGAGTTCGTTTAAGTGCATGGAATGACCCCTCGGGTGGGGTAGTTCTGACTGAAAAACGGGGGGAGGTTTGAGCAAGAGGCGAGAGGAGCCTCTCAAACCTTGGGAATTCGAACCGGGCTTAGCCGGTGATTCGCGCTGATTATGACAGCAAAAAAAGCGCGAAGGGAAAAGGAACCTGGGACAAAGGCGCCGGCGCGTTGCGCGCCGGCATCATGAAGGGACCGATCAGGCCAGTTGCTGGTCGATGAAGGCGGTGAGCTGAGCCTTGCTCATGGCGCCCACCTTGGTGGCGGCCAACTGGCCATCCTTGAACAGCATCAGCGTGGGAATGCCGCGAATGCCGAACTTGGCGGGAATGTCGCGGTTCTCGTCCACGTTCATCTTCGCGACGGTGAGCTTGCCTTCGTAGGTGCTCGAGACTTCGTCCAGGATGGGCGCGATCATCTTGCACGGACCGCACCACTCGGCCCAGTAGTCCACGAGCACGGGCTGGCCGGACTTGAGCACGTCGGCTTCGAAGGAGGAGTCGGAAATGTGTTTGATGAGATCAGAGGCCATTGAAGTAGTCCTTTTGCGCGGAGCTGCGCGGCGCGTTGATGGGTGCCGCTAAAGTGCAGGTCATTGTGACAGAAACCAAGTATTGGCGTGGTGTCCCAAGCTATGACGCCCATAGCGCCGGACCTGTTGCATCGACTGCAGCAACGCAAGTAGCAAGGCCTTGATGAATTCCCTTTTTGCCGACTTCGCCGTCATCGGCGGCGGCCCGGCCGGCCTGATGGCCGCCGAGACCCTGGCCGCCGCCGGCGCACGGGTCCATCTTTTCGACGCCATGCCCACGGTGGGCCGCAAGTTCCTGCTGGCCGGCCGCGGCGGGTTGAACCTCACGCATTCGGAGGCCGCCGAGCCCTTTGCGTCGCGCTTCGGCGAGCGGCGCGCGCAGGTCGAGCCATGGCTTGCGGCGCTTGGGCCGCAGCAGTTGTGCGACTGGGCACATGGGCTGGGCATCGAGACCTTTGTCGGCACGTCCGGGCGGGTCTTTCCGAAGGACATGAAGGCCGCGCCGCTGTTGCGGGCCTGGCTGCATCGCCTGCGGGCCGCGGGCGTGCAGTTCCACATGCGGCACCGCTGGACGGGGGCGCTGGACGCGGCGCCCGGCTCCGGCTGGGCCTTTCGCTTTGCCACGCCGGCCGGCGAATCGGCCGTGCAGGCCCGCGCGGTGGTGCTGGCCCTGGGCGGCGGCAGCTGGGCGCGCCTGGGCTCCGATGGCGCCTGGGTGCCGTGGCTGACCGGGCATGGCGTGGATGTGGCGCCGCTCCTGCCCGCCAACTGCGGCTTCGACGTGGGTTGGAGCAGCTATTTCTCCGAGCGCTTTGCCGGCCAGCCCTTCAAGTCGGTGGCCATCGAATTCCGCGATTCGCGCGGACGCAGCTTTGCGCGCAAGAAGGGCGAGTTCGTCGCCACGGCCTCGGGCGTGGAGGGCAGCCTCATCTATGCCGCGTCCGGGCTGCTGCGCGACGAGATCGCAGCCTCGGGAAGCGCCGAGTTGTCGCTGGACCTGCTGCCCGACCGCAGCGCACAGCAGGTTCGGGCCGAGGTGCTGCATCCGCGAGGCTCGCGTTCGCTGGCCAGCCACCTCAAGGGGCGGCTGGGTTTGGAAGGCATCAAGGCTGCGCTGCTGTTCGAAGTGCTGGGGCGCGACGGCATGCATGACCTGGAGCGGGTCGCGCTGGCCATCAAGGGGCTGCCTCTGAAGCTCAAGGCGCCCAGGCCCATCGACGAGGCCATCAGCAGCGCGGGCGGCGTGCGCCTGCAGGCGCTGGACGCACACCTCATGGTCAGCGCGATGCCCGGCGTGTTCTGCGCCGGCGAGATGCTGGATTGGGAGGCGCCGACCGGCGGCTACCTGCTCACCGCCAGCATGGCCAGCGGCGTGGTGGCGGCGCGCGGCGCCGGGCGCTGGCTGCAGGCCGCCGGCGGCTGAAGAACTGCCGGGCCCGCCTCGTCACGCGGTGGGAATGCGGATATGCAATTGCCGGCGCGAAGGCTCGGGCGCCACTTCGGCGGAAATCGGCGAGATCATGTGCGGCAGCGCCAGCGCGCGCGCCAATGCGGGCTGGCGAATCTGCAGCCATTCGCAGCCGCTCATGATCCAGTCGGTAATCGTCAGGCGCATGCGAAGCGGCAGCTTGCGGCGCCTGCCAGCCACGTCCATCACGAAGCCGCGCCAGTTCGACCGGTCCAGCATGTTCGTGCACACCGAAATGGAAGTGGAAGCCGCGCGCGCCGCATGCCACCAGCGCGCAGGTACGAAGACCATGTCGCCCGGGCCCAGGATCGAGCGATAGGGCCTGGCCTTTTCCAGCAGGGGAAAGCGCTCGCGGTCCTGCATCAGCGGATCGTCCACGCGCGACTGGTTGGGGAAATCGCCGGGGTAGAGGTAGGGGGTGTCGGAAGGCGCGAAGACGACGAACTCCTTGGTGCCGTAGATCTGCGTGATGAAGGCATGGGAGTTCTCCCCGTCGAAATGCATGACGGGAAACTTGCTGCCCACGCCGCCGATCAGCAGCTTGAGGTAGCCGTCGGGCCGGTGCCATTTCTCGGGCATCAGGGGGCTGGCATGCCGCCCGGGGAAGGCGTACTTGTTCTGCGGGATCACGTCCGGAAGCAGCTCCGGCAGCGACTCGTGCAGGAAGCTGCGAAACATGTAGGGGCCGGGGCGCTCGTCGCTGGAGTCGAGCACGGCGTCGACGAACGCGTCGAAGGGCATGCTCTTGTCGTAGCTGATCGCCACGGGCTTGGCGCCAAAGCGTTCCTTGAAGTGCAGCGGCGTCCACTTGGCCATGGCCGGCCAGTCGCCTGCCACGCCGGAAATGACCAGCGGGCGCCCCTTGCGCACGTAGCGCGCGAGGAAATCCTCGTAGGAGAGGTTCGCGGCGGCGACTCTCTCGATCTCGCTGTACACGGCCGGTACCCGGCCACTTTTCTGCAAAGCGTCCGACATGGCGGTTCTCTTGGAGTTGTTATACCTTTTGCATTACATGTCTGGCGTGGTCGCTTGTCCATAGGGCGAATGCAAAGTTGCGCCGCCTCGCGCAGGGTTCAGCCCTCCCTTGCCCGGTGTTCTTCGGCAAAGCGCCTTTCCGCCGAGTCGAGATGGTTGTTGAGCACGTGCGAAATCACGTTGATCCCCAGCCCGGCGAACAGCGCGGGCAACAGGTACAACGCCACCGAGATCTCGGAGGAGAACAACGCGCCGTCCAGCGGCGATTCCGTGAGTGCGGCCACCTGCGAAAGCCTTTGCAGCACGTAGACGTCGAAGCCGGCGATGGCGATCAGGGCAAAGCCCAGCAGCAGCACGGTGCTGCGGGAGATCGCGCGCTTGAGCATCAGGAGCGCGTAGATGCCGAAGGGCAGGACAACCGAGCCCAGCATCAGGAACCAGAATCGGGCTTCGAGGAATACGGAGGTGCCGTGGTGCATGCGAATGTGCCTGGGGGACGCGCCGCCATGGCAATGGGAAGGCGGGCGGCTCGAGGCTAGCCATGCAGCCTGAGGGCTGGCTTAAGGACGGATCGCTGGAGGCAGGGGAGGCGCCGGCACGCAGGATGTTGTTGCCGGTCGAGAACAGAGCCCTCGGGTACCCCGGCGCCGAGCCGCAGGACCTGGAGAACTACAGATGTGAAAGTTGACGAGCCTTACCCCCGGCACTGGCTACGCAGTTAGGGCTGCTTGGTTCCCCACCTGACCCGGTTGGCCGCTTCACCATGCGGGGAGGCCCGTCAGGGTGCATTGTAGGCGACGCCGATGACCCAATCCGGATGCAGGTCTAACGCAATGCCGTTGCGTTGCGAAAAAAGGGGTCGCGCGTGCCGCCTAAAATGCGCCGATGGCCTATCTCGTGCTCGCTCGCAAACACCGTCCGAAGAACTTCACTGAGATGGTCGGGCAGGAACATGTCGTGCAGGCCCTGGCCAACGCGCTGGGCACGCAGCGCCTGCACCACGCCTACCTGTTCACCGGCACGCGCGGCGTGGGCAAGACCACCGTCTCGCGCATCCTGGCCAAGTCGCTCAATTGCCAGGGACCCGACGGCAACGGCGGCATCACCGCCACGCCGTGCGGCGTCTGCCAGGCCTGCCGCGACATCGATGCGGGCCGCTTCGTCGACTACACCGAGCTCGACGCCGCCTCCAACCGCGGCGTGGACGAGGTGCAGCAGTTGCTCGAACAGGCGGTGTACAAGCCGGTGCAGGGCCGCTTCAAGGTCTTCATGATCGACGAAGTGCACATGCTGTCGAACACCGCGTTCAACGCGATGCTCAAGACGCTGGAAGAGCCGCCCGAATACCTCAAGTTCGTGCTTGCCACCACCGATCCGCAGAAGGTGCCGGTCACGGTGCTGTCGCGCTGCCTGCAGTTCAACCTGCGGCCCATGGCGCCCGAGACCATCCTCGAACACCTCACCCGCGTGCTGGCCGGCGAGGGCGTTCCGGCCGAGCCGGGCTCGCTGCGCCTGCTGGCGCGCGCCGCGCGCGGCTCGATGCGCGATGCGCTGTCGCTCACCGACCAGGCCATTGCGTACGGCAACGGCGAGCTGGTGGAGACCGGCGTGCGCCAGATGCTGGGCAGCGTGGATCGCGGCCATGTGTTCCGGTTGATCGACGCCATCGCGCAGGGCGACGGCAAGACCGTGGTCGAGATCTCCGAAGGCCTGCGCCGCGACGGCCTCTCGGCCGCCTCCACGCTGGAAGAAATGACCACCGTGCTGCAGTCCATGGCGGTGCTGCAGGCCGTGCCCGGCCGCGGTGCGGCGCTGGACGCCTCCGATACCGAGGCGGGCGAGACAGCGCGCCTGGCCGCCTCGATGGCACCGGAAGAAACCCAGTTGCTCTACAGCCTGTGCCTGCACGGCCGCGGCGAACTGGGGTTGGCCCCCGACGAATACGCGGCGCTCACCATGGTGCTGTTGCGCCCGCTGGCCTTCAAGCCCACGGGCGCGGCGGAAAAAAAAACTCTGAATGAAGCGCAGGCGGCGCCGCGGAGTGCGCCGGCGGTGCCTGCCGACCCCGTCGTAGCGCCTGCTGCATCGCCTGCACCGTCTCCGTCAGCACCACCTCCGCCGGCGCCCGCACCTGCGCCGCTCGAGCCGCCGGCGCGCGACCCGCGTCCGCCCGCGCGCGAGCCGCATCCGCAAGCCCCGGTCGCACGGAACGAGGAGCCGCAGCCGTCTTCTTCCGTCGAAGCGACGCCCGCCGAGGGGCGCCCCGTGCCTGCGGGACAGCGCCTGCGAGTGCACGATGCGCCCCAGGGACGCCCCGCGGCGGCCGAGCCGGAGCAGGTCGACGTACCGGCGCGCGTACAGGCCATGCCGCTACGCGTGCAGGGCACGGCCGGCATGCGCGACGTGCCCCAGGCCCAGCCTTCGGCCAGCACGCCCATCGTGCCGAGCGAGGAGGGCGACTTCTGGTATGCCACCGTCACCAGCATGGTGGCGCAGGAACTCATCGGCGCCCTGGCGCGAGAACTCGCGCTGCAGTCCCAACTGGTGGGGCGCGACGAAGACCAGTGGCTGCTGCGCATCGAGCGCGAATCGCTGGGCCAGTCCGGCAGCCGCGACAAATTGCAGGGTGCGCTGGCGGCCCTTGGCCATTCCGTCAAAATCTCGATCGAGATCGGCGCGGTGAGCGACAGCCCGGCCCGCCGCAACAAGCAGGCCGCCGAGGCGCGCCAGCGAGAGGCCGAAGAGGCCATTCACAACGACCCGCTGGTGCAGGCCATGATGCGCGACTTCGATGCCCGCATCGTGCCCGGCAGCCTGCGGCCGGTGTGAGCCTCGCGGCCATACTTCCTCTTTCTTCTTTCTCTTCATCCAATCAACTTCAGGACCCACACCATGTTCAACAAGGGACAACTCGCCGGCCTCATGAAGCAGGCCCAGGCCATGCAGGAAAACCTCAAGAAGGCCCAGGAAGAGCTGGCCACCATCGAGGTCGAGGGCGAATCCGGCGCCGGCCTCGTCAAGGTCGTGATGACCTGCAAGCACGACGTCAAGCGCGTGAGCATCGACCCCAGCCTGCTGGGCGACGACAAGGACATGCTCGAAGACCTGGTGGCCGCCGCCTTCAACGCCGCGGTGCGCAAGGCCGAGGAAACCAGCGAGCAGAAGATGGGCAAGCTCACCGCCGGCATGCCGGGCCTGCCGGGCGGCATGAAGCTGCCGTTCTGACCGCGACAAGCGCGCACTGAATGGCCGATTCCAGCTCGCTCGACGCCCTGGTCGAGGCGCTGCGCCGGCTGCCCGGCGTGGGTGCCAAGTCGGCCTCGCGCATGGCCTTCCACATGCTGCAGCACGACCGCGACGGCGCGCAATTGCTTGCGCGCGCGCTGCAGCAGGCCGCGATGAACGTGCGCCACTGCGAGCGCTGCAACACCTTCACCGAGGCGCCGGTGTGCAACGTGTGCCTCGATGCCCGGCGCGACGCGACCAAGCTGTGCGTGGTCGAGACGCCGGCCGACCAGGCCGCGCTGGAGCGCACGGGCGCCTTCCGGGGCTACTATTTCGTGCTCATGGGCAAGCTCAGTCCGCTGGACGGCATCGGCCCCAAGGAGATCGGCCTGGCCAGGTTGTTCGAGCGGGCGCAGGACGGGCAGGTGAGCGAGGTGATCCTGGCCACCAACTTCACCGCAGAAGGCGAAGCCACCGCACACGTCATCGGCGAAGCACTGCGACAGCGGGGCCTCACGGTAACGCGGCTGGCACGCGGCGTGCCCGCGGGCAGCGAACTCGAGTACGTCGACCTGGGCACCATCGCTCACGCGTTGGTGGATCGTCGTTGAGCCGGTGAAGCAGGCAGGAGCGCGGCCATGGACTTCTCCAGGCTGACACTGGCCTTCGTGGCCAACATCGGCATCTTTTTCATTGGTGTTTGAGCCTCGCGAAGGCAGCCTTCGTGCTTACGTGGAAACCCGCACGGGATGTTCCTGATGTACTGAGAAATCGGCCCACCTAAGCTCGCTTCGACCTCCACAAATCGTGGCCTTTCGCGGGTCTTGCCGAATGCTCAATCGCCGTACCTTCGTCTCTGCTTCTGCCGCTGCCGCGGCGTCCATCGCAGTACCGGCGCTGTACGCGCAGCCGAAGCTCGAAAAAACCAAGGTCGCCATCTCGGTGGGAGGCAAGGCGGCCTTCTACTACCTGCCGCTCACCATCTCCGAGCAACTGGGCTACTTCAAGGCCGAGGGGCTCGACGTCGAGATCTCCGACTTCGCGGGCGGTGCGCGCGCACTGCAGGCACTCATCGGCGGCTCGGCAGACGTGTGCTCCGGTGCCTATGAGCACACCATCAACCTGCAGGCCAAGAACCAGTTCCTCGAGTCCATCGTGCTGCAGGGGCGCGCGCCGCAGATTGCGGTGGGCGTGTCCACCAAGAACATGCCCGGCTACGGGTCGCTGGCCGACCTCAAGGGCAAGAAGATCGGCGTTTCGGCACCGGGCTCGTCGACCAACATGGTGGCCAACCTGGTGCTTTCGCGCGCGGGCATCAAGCCCAGCGACGTGAGCTACGTGGGCGTGGGCGTGGCGGCTGGTGCGCTCACTGCGCTGCGCTCCGGGCAGATCGACGCCATCAGCAACACCGACCCGGTGATGACCATGCTCGAGCAGAAGGGCGACGTGAAGATCATCAGCGACACGCGCACGCTCAGGGGCACGCAGGACGTGTTCGGCGGGCCCATGCCGGCCGCATGCCTGTACGCGCCGGCCGAGTTCGTGCAGAAGAATCCCAACACCTGCCAGGCGCTGGCCAACGCCATCGTGCATGGCCTCAAGTGGCTGCAGACGGCGGGCCCCGGCGACATCATCAAGACCGTGCCCGAGACCTACCTGCTGGGCGACCGCGCGCTGTACCTGGCCTCGTTCGACAAGGTGCGCGAAGCCATTGCCACCGACGGCCTCATTCCGGCGGCCGGGCCCAAGACCGCGCTCTCGGCGCTGGCAAGCTTCGACGCCACCATCAAGGCCGACAAGATCGAGCTGGCCCGCACCTACACCAACGACTTCGCAGCGCGCGCCAAGGACCGCTTCAAGGCCTGATGCGCATGTCCGCAAGTCACCGCCCGGCCTGGTGCCGGGCTTTTTCTTTTCTGCATGCACCACCTGCCCACCCATGTCTGAATTCGCGCTCGAACTGATCGACATCCAGTGCACCTTCCGGTCCAAGGACGACCCCTCCCAGCGCTACACCGCGGTGGCCGACACCACGCTGCGCGTGCGTGCGGGCGAGTTCGTCTCGGTGGTGGGGCCCACGGGTTGCGGCAAGTCCACCCTGCTCAACGTGGGGGCGGGCCTGCTCGCGCCATCGTCGGGCGCGGTCAAGGTCTTCGGCCAGGCGTTGTCGGGCATCAACGCGCGTGCCGGCTACATGTTCCAGAGCGAGGCGCTCATGCCCTGGCGCAGCGCGCTGGACAACGTGGCGGTGGGGCTGCAGTACCGCGGCACGGCCAAGGCGCAGGCGCGCGAGCAAGCCCGGCAATGGCTGGCGCGCGTGGGCCTGGCGGGCTTCGGCGACCGCTATCCGCATCAGCTCTCGGGCGGCATGCGAAAGCGCGTGGCGCTGGCGCAGACGCTCGCGCTCGACCCGGACATCATCCTCATGGACGAGCCCTTCAGCGCACTGGACATCCAGACCCGCCAGTTGATGGAGAACGAAGTGCTCGAGCTGTGGGCTGCCAAGCGAAAGGCGGTGCTGTTCATCACGCACGACCTGGACGAAGCCATTGCCATGAGCGACCGCGTGGTGGTGCTGTCGGCCGGGCCGGCCACGCGGCCCATCG
>JAFECZ010000104.1 GCA_018241905.1 Pseudomonadota bacterium | reverse complement strand
GCGTCCTACTCGCGCATCTTTGCGTTGGACGCCACCACCGGCAAGAAGCTGTGGAAGTACGAGCACCGCCTGCCCGAGGGCATCATGCCGTGCTGCGACGTGGTCAACCGCGGCGCCGCGCTCTACGACAACCTCGTCATCTTCGCCACGCTGGACGCCCAACTGGTCGCGCTCGACCAGAACACCGGTGACGTGGTCTGGAAGGAGAAGATCGACGACTACGCCGCCGGCTACTCGGCCACCGCCGCGCCCATCATTGCCGACGGCGTGATGCTCACCGGCGTGTCGGGGGGCGAGTTCGGCGTGATCGGGCGCGTCGAGGCGCGCGACCCGAAGACTGGCAGGCTGCTGTGGACGCGCCCGACCGTGGAAGGCCACATGGGCTACGTCTACGACAAGGACGGCAACAAGAAGGAAAACGGCGTCTCCGGCACCGTCAACAAGAGCTGGCCTGGCGACCTGTGGAAGACCGGCGGCGCCGCGACCTGGCTGGGCGGCACCTACGATGCCAAGACCGGCCTGGCGTACTTCGGCACCGGCAACCCGGCGCCCTGGAACAGCCACCTGCGCGAGGGCGACAACCTCTACTCCTGCTCGACCGTGGCCATCGACGTCAAGACCGGCCAGATCAAGTGGAGCTACCAGGGCACCCCCAACGACAGCTGGGACTTCGACGGCGTCAACGAGTTCGTCACCTTCGACATGGACGGCAAGCGCGTAGGCGGCAAGGCCGACCGCAACGGCTTCTTCTACGTGAACGACGCCAGCACGGGCCAGTTGATCAACGCCTTTCCCTTCGTCAAGAAGATCACCTGGGCCAGCAGCATCGACCTGAAGACGGGGCGCCCCAACTTCATTGCCGACAATCGCCCGGGTAACCCCACCGCCGCGCCGGAAGGCAACAAGGGTAGCCCCGTGTTCGCGGCGCCCGGCTTCCTGGGCGGCAAGAACCAGATGCCTATGGCCTACAACCCCGACACGAAGATGTTCTACGTGCCGGCGAACGAATGGGGCATGGATATCTGGAATGAACCCGTCGCCTACAAGAAGGGGGCGGCCTACCTGGGCGCCGGCTTCACGATCAAGCCCCTGAACGAGGACTACATCGGCGCGCTGCGCGCGATCGACCCCAAGACCGGCAAGATCGCCTGGGAAGTCAAGAACAGCGCGCCGCTGTGGGGCGGCGTGCTCACCACCGGCGGCAACTTGGTGTTCTGGGGCACGCCCGAGGGCTACCTAAAGGCTGCGGACGCCAAGACCGGCAAGGTGGTCTGGGAGTTCCAGACCGGCTCGGGCGTTGTCGCCCCGCCCATCACCTGGATGCAAGGCGGCGAGCAATACGTGGGCGTGGTTTCTGGCTGGGGCGGCGCCGTGCCACTGTGGGGCGGCGAGGTGGCCAAGAAGGTCAACCTGCTTGAGCAGGGCGGCATGGTCTGGGTCTTCAAGATCCCCAGTGCGGGCGGCACTACGCACAGCGCTCAGGCGGGTCCTGCGACCCACGTTGCATCCAACTGAGCGGCGGGGTCATACCAATGAGCGACATTCACCAGGACGGGCCGTGCAGGCCTGAGGCCATGACCCGCCGGGCCTTCGCCGGCTGTGCCATGGCAGGCAGCTGCATCGTGGCGCTGGCGCCCGCGGCCGCGCTGGCGGCTGCGCCGCACGTCGAGGAGTCCGACGACACCGCCGTCAGCCTGGGCTACAAGCACGACACCAAGACGGTGGACAGCAAGAAGTACCCGAAGCACGCGGCCAGCCAGCGCTGCGTGAACTGCGCCATGTGGCAGGGTGCGGCGAGCGAGCCCTGGGCCGGGTGCGCCATGTTCGGCCGCAAGCAGATCGCGGCCGAAGGCTGGTGCATGGCGTGGGTTGCGAAGCCAGGCTCCTCCTGAAAATCGGAGTGAGGGCGCGTGCATGGCCAGCTTCGCACGATCGGTGCACCGGCATTCGGTGCTCGGGCCGGTGGCGCCGCGCGGCAAGCGCCGCCGCGCGCGCCCTCCTACTTTCACCCTGGCGCCACTGGCAGCGGCGGCCGCCACAAGCCTTCTGCTATGCCCGTGGGCCCGGGCCGAGCCCGATGAGGCAGCGCGCGAACTGGCCACCATCGTGGTGGTGGCGCCCACACCGCTGCCGGGCATCGACGTGCCGCGCGATCAGGTGCCCTCGAACGTGCAGACGGCCACCGACGCCGACCTGGAGCGGCTGCATTCGCCTGACCTGTCCAACTACCTGTGGCGAGCCGTCGGCGGCGTGACGGTCAACGAGACCCAGGGCAACCCGTTCCAGCCGGACATCAACTACCGAGGGTTCTCCGCGTCGCCGCTGCTGGGCACACCGCAGGGCCTGTCGGTGTACATGGACGGCGTGCGCCTGAACCAGCCCTTTGGCGACGTGGTGAGCTGGGACCTGATTCCCCGCTCGGCCCTGTCGACCGTAGCCCTGATGCCTGGCAGCAATCCACTGTTCGGCCTGAACACGCTCGGAGGCGCACTGGCCATCCAGACCAAGGACGGACTGCACGATGCGGGCACCTCGGTACAGGTGATTGGCGGCTCCTGGGGCCGCGCGGCCACCGAGTTCGAGACGGGCGGCAGCGACAAGGCCAGCGGCTGGAACTGGTTCGTGAGCGGCAACCGCCTGCATGAGGACGGATGGCGCGTGGACTCCCCGTCCGATCTGCGCCAGCTGTTCGCCAAGATCGGCCGTGTAACACGCGACGGCAGCATCTCGCTGACGACTGCCTTCGCCGACAACGACCTCACCGGCAATGGCACACAGGAGCTCGGCGCACTGGGACGCGACTGGCACAGCGTTCGCACGATTCCCGACAGCACGCGCAACCAGGCGGCCTTCCTCAACCTGGCCCTCACGCAGGCGCTGAACGCGAACTGGACGCTCAGCGGTAACGCCTACTACCGCAACATCCAGACCCGCACCTTCAACGGCGACGTCAACGACGAGGCGATGAGCGAGTCGGTGTACCAGCCCAGCGCGGCCGAACGTGCAGCGCTGGCCGCCGCGGGCTACACCGGCTACCCGGCCAGTGGTGCCAATGCCTCAAACACGCCCTTTCCGAAGTGGCGCTGCATCGCCAACGCCTTGCTCAACACCGAGCCGAACGAGAAGTGCAACGGCCTGCTCAACCGAACCGAGACGAAGCAGCAGAACTTCGGGCTGGCCGCTCAGCTGTCCACGGAGGCCCAGATGGGCTCACTCGAGCACCTGCTCGTGCTCGGCGCGGCCTACGACGGCAGCCGCGTCCGATTCGGACAGGGCACGCAGTTCGGCTACATCAACCCCGACCGCACCATCACGCCGGTGAGTGGCCCGGGCGCCTTTGCCGATGGCACGCAGGATTCGGAGAACGCCTTGGACGCACGGGTGGACCTGCGAAGCCGATCGCGCACCGCCAGCGTGTTTGCCACCGACACCATCGCACTGAGCACACGCACGCACCTCACGCTCTCGGGCCGCTACAACCACACCACCGTCGACAACACCGACCAGCTCACCCCCGGCGGCGGGCCCGGCTCGCTGGACGGGCACTACACCTTCAGCCGCCTCAACCCCGCGCTCGGGGTGACCTTTGCGCCCAACGAAGCCGTCACGCTGTACGCCGGCGCCAACCAGGGCAGCCGTGCGCCGACCGCGATCGAGCTGGGCTGCGCCGACCCGGCCCGTCCGTGCAAACTGCCCAACGCCTTTGCCGGCGACCCGCCGCTCAAGCAGGTGGTCACGACCACCTTCGAAGCCGGCCTTCGCGGCGTGCTGCAGCCGGACATCGCCTGGAACGTCGGCGCCTTTCGCTCCGACAACCGCGACGACCTGCTGTTCGTGGCGGACGACTCCAGTGGCTTTGGCTACTTCAAGAACTTCGGCAAGACGCGTCGGCAGGGGCTCGAGATGGGCCTGAGCGCCAAGCCCGCCCGCGACCTGACCCTGGGCGGCAACTTCATGCTGCTGGAAGCGACCTACCGCAGCGCGGAAACGCTCGGCGGCGCCGGCAATAGCAGCAACGACCAGGCACTGGCCGGCTTCCCGGGGACCGACGGCAACATCCAGATCCACCCGGGCGACCGCATCCCGATGCTGCCGTCCCAGGTGCTCAAGCTGTTCGCCGACTACGAGCCCAATGCCCAGTGGCGCATCGGCATGGACATGCTGGCCTCCAGCGGAGCGAAGCTGCGCGGCAACGAGAACGGGCTGCACGCACCCGACGGCGTGTACTACACCGGGGCGGGGCGAAGTGCCGGCTACGCGGTCTTCAACCTCGGGGTCGACTACAAGCCGCGCCCGGGTCTGAAGTTCTTCGTGCAGGTGTCCAACCTGTTCAACACTCGCTACACCACGGGCGGGCAACTGGCGGCGAACGGCTTCACCGACAGCGGCGCGTACATCGCACGCGGGCTTCCGCAAAACGCCAATGGCGACTACCCGGTGAGCCGGGCCAGCCTGATGTCACCGGGCGCGCCGCGCGCCGCCTGGGTGGGCCTGCGCTACACCTTCGACCACTGAGCCTCCATCAGGTTTTCCCGCTCATCAGAGGTGAACCCGCTCATCAGCCCAGCGCGATCCTCAGGCGCCCTCGATCAGAAGGCCGGGCGTGACCTCCCAGCGGCCGGCCTTGTCGACCCACAGCGCATCGACCTTCCAGCGGTAGGCCAGCGCGCGTGCCTGCGACGGCCCAGCCACGAAGAAGACCTTGGTCAGGGCGTCAGCCAGCGCGCCGCTGTCGGCCACCACGGTCACCGCCGACAGCCCTGTGGGGGAATAGCCGGTGTGCGGGTCGAAGATGTGGTGGTGAAGATGGTCTTCGCTAAAGGTCGTGAGGTTGTCGGCTGATGTCGCAACGCAACGGCCATCGGTCATCAGGCGGGCAATCAGTGCGCGCTCGGCGCGCGGGTCGGTGATGCCCAGTGTCCATGGGCGCGCCTCGCTGTTGGTGCTCAAGGGCGCAAACTCGCCGGCGTCAACCAGCGCATGCGAAATGCCGTGCGAGGCGAGTACCGCGCGCACGCGATCGGCCGCGTAGCCTTGAGCAATACCGTTGAGCGTCACGGCCATGCCCCGCATGTCTAGGCGGATGCGCTGCGCCGAGACCTGCAGCGCGCGCCAGTCCACCTTCGCGCGTGCGTCCAGCACCTCCTGGCGATCGGGCAGGCGGCCCTCGCGCTGCGCGGCCGCAAACGCGAGCCACAGGGGCTGCACCGTGACATCGAAGGCACCGTCGTGGTCGCGCGAGACGTTGTGGGCAATGTCCAGGACCTCGAGCAGCTCGGCAGGCGGCGAATTCAGCTCGCCCTCACGGTTCAGGCGCGAGAGGGCGCTCCCAGGGTCAAAGAGGCTCATTTGGCTCTCGATCCGTCGCAGTGTGCGCACCGCCGCGTCGAGCGCGCGCTCGAGCGTGCGGGCATCCTCGTGCCCGGCCTGCAGCGACAGCGTGGTGCCAAATCCCAGCAGGGATCGCCGGGCCCAGGTCAACGAAGCCATGGCCGGTGACAGCTCCGCGAAGCCAGCCAACGCGCCCAACCCCAGCGCCGCATGCAGGAACTGGCGTCGCTTCATCCCGTGCTTCATGACTTGCTCCCTGCCAGCGCCGGCAACGCGCGAATTGGGATGACCCGGTCGCGCTGCTTCGCAATGAGCGGCGCGCAGCGCGTCGGGCTGTCGTGGATGGCCACGCAGTCCAGGCACTGGAAGCACTCCTCGTAGACGATGGTGCCGGCAGGCCGGATGGCTTGGTATTCGCAGCGGTGGCGGCACGTCTGGCAAGGGGTGCCGCATTCGCGGCGGCGCGCAATCCAGTTCAGCCGCCGCACACGCCCCATCAGCGCCAGCCCCGCGCCGAGCGGGCAGAGATAGCGACAAAACCCCTTGAAGACAAAAGTGCCGGCCGCGAGGCAGCCGAGCGCCCACGCCACAAAGGGCCATGAGCGCACGAAGCCCAGGGTGATCACGGTCTTGAACGGCTCGGCCTCCACCGCCCGATCTCCCCACGTCGGCGATACCGCCGCCAGGCCGATAAGGGTGGCGAGCAGGGCGTACTTCACCCACTTGAGCCTGGCATCGAGCGCGCGGTGCAGCCGGATGCGCCGGATCCCCGCCACCCGAGCGAGTCGGGCCACCAGTTCCTGCAAGGCGCCGAAGGGGCAGAGCCAGCCGCAAAATGTGCCGCGCCCCCAAACGAGCAGGGTCGGTGCCACAAAAGCCCATAGCGCCACGGTCATCGGGTCGTAGAGCAGGAAACCCAGGCCGCGCCCGGCCATGGCGGCCTGTACCACGCCGGTGATGTTGACGATCGACAGCTGGCCCTGCGCGAACCAGCCAATGAACACGAGGGTGAAGAGCAGGTAGCCAATCCGAAAGCGCGCCAGGCGCGCCGGCGTGGTGACGATCCATGTCGGTCGGGCCAGCACCGCCGTGAGCAGGGCCAGTGCGACGGCCAGCACCGCGAGTTCCACGGCGCGGGCCCGCCAAATGCCCAGCCAGCCCGTGCTGTCGGTGGCGGGCATCGACACCTGGCTGGTCGGCAGCCGGTAGCGCAGCGCAAAGCTGCGCGCAATGCGCTCGGGATAGATGAGGCCCTTTTCCCGCGTCACCCGAAGCGCGAAATCCAGGCGCTGCGCCGGATCGAGCCCAGCCGGAGCGATCACCCGAAAGACCTTGGCGTCGGCGCCGCGTAGACTCGGCGGCAGCGCCAGCGGCTCGTCCAAGTCGAGGTCGCGCAGCTCCAGGGGCAGCTCATTCTGTTGGAGGGTCAACCGGTCGGGCACCGCTCCGCGCACGAATTGCTCGCCCACGAAGGTGTGCGGACCGGAGGCAACCACCAGGAACGCGTGGTCGCCCTCGTCTAGGCGACTCGACAGGTGCTTCCAGCCTGGCTCGGACAACAGGTTGCGGCCCACCAGCGGGGTGTTGAGGTACGCAATGTAGAGGTCGGTATCGCCATCGCCGCCTGACCCGCTGACGGGGCGTTCAACCCCGCTGCCCTCGAAGGCCTCCTCCACCGCGGCCTGCGTGATGCGATGGTGCTGGACCAGGCCGGCCTGGCGCAAGGCATCCCAGTCCATGGGCGCATAGGTGTCGCCCCGTACGCGCGCGATCTGCCCGGGATCCTGGCCCCCGGCAAAGCCCAGCCGGGCCCGCGCCACGCGCAGCGCCGAAGACAACAGACTCTGGTTAAGGATGCGCACCGAGGCGGTGGCCTTGGCCACCCCATCGATGTAGACGTTGGCGCTGGTGCCTTCGCCGCCGCGGTTGGCTTTGGTGCCGATCTTGATGTTCTGCTGCAGCGACAGTCCCTTGTACTGGTCGACAAAGCGCAGCAGCGGCCCTTCGCCCAGCCCGTCGAGGAACACCGGCTCGTGCTGCGAGAGCACGCGCACCGCCAGGAATGCGCCCTTGGGGTCCAGCGCAACCAACAGGTTGAAGGGAGTGCCCGAGAAGCCAGGAATTGGCGCCAGATCGATCGACTCGAAGGCGTAGCCGGCCAGGACCGTCGCAGTCGCCTCCTGCTGGAAGATCGGCCAGACCGGCAACTGCGCATCGCGCTCGCCCACCACCAGCGGCGCCGGCAGCGCCTGCTGTAGGGCGGCGCGCGTCATCACTCCGACGTGCGCATACACGGGCAAGCCCAGCAGCACGGCAACGACACAGCACCTCCACGATCCCGCCATCCGGCTCATGCCACCCTCATCATGCCGGGGCCAGGCCAAGGCGCTGCACAGTGCGCTTCTCGGCGGCATAGGCCTCGCGCATGCTGCGTGCGTAGGCGGCGCTGTCGAGGTAGGCGACCTCCTGGTCGTACCTGGCGAGTTCCGCGACGTAGCGTGGATCGAACAGAGCGCTGCGAAAGGCGTCATGCAATCGACGCACAACCGGCTCGGGCAGGCCTCGGGGGCCGGCCAGTCCATAGGGTGACATCGCGATGATGTCATGGCCCAGCTCGCGCATCGTCGGCACGTCCGGCCAGCGCGCGGAACGGGCGGCGCCAAAGGTGGCCAGCAGGCGCAAGCGCCCCGAGTCCACGTAGGGCGCGAAGCCGCTGGCGTTGACGCCGGCCATCACCTGGCCGGCCGACAGGGCAATCATCTGCTCGGCTACGCCCTTGTAGGGCACATGGACGAAGGTGAGCCCGCGCTGCGCGAACAGCGCGTCGAGCACCACGTGCGGGGTGGTCCCGATGCCGTTGGTGGCGATGGTCACGCGCCCGGGCTGCGCGGCCGCTTGCGCCAGCAAGTCGGCCACGCTTTGCAGCGGACTGTCGCTGGGCACGAGCAGGCCAAAGGTCACGCCGCTGACTTGCAAGATGGGCGTGGTGTCGCGGATGGGGTCCCACGCAACCTTGCGGGTGAACGGTGCGCGAAACACCGTCTGCGGCATCTGCGCCAGGGTGTAGCCGTCCGGAAGCGCCTGCTGCAGCACCGGCATGGCGAGCGTGCCGCCCGCGCCGCCCCGGTTCTCGATGATGACGCGCTGGCCAAGATGCTCCTGCGCGAGCTCGGCCAGCAGACGCAGCGAGAGGTCGGTCCCGCCGCCGGCTGTCCATGGCACCCACAGGGACAGGGCGCGCTGCGGGAACGGTGCGGCCTCGACCGCCCGCGCCGATGTTGCCCGTGGCGCGGCTGCCGCCGTGGCCAAGGCGGCGGCAGCGCGCAGCAGGTCACGTCGCGTCGTCATGCGCTCCCGCCCCGCTGCGTCAAGCCGCCGAAGCCGCGCTGCGGGTCGTAGCCCCGGCAGGCCAGCGTGAAGCAGACCACGAGCGTGCCCAGCACGACGAGTGGCGCGAGGCCAGGGTCCTTTCCGTACAGCGCGAAGCGAATCCACTCGACGCCGTGCGTGAACGGATTGAGCTGCGCCACCCGGTACACCCAGGTTGCGCCGGACTCCTCCAGTTTCCACAGCGGATAGAGCGCCGTGGACAGGAAGTACATCGGAAAGATCACGAAATTCATCGCGCCGGCGAAGTTCTCTAGTTGCCGGACGTAGACGGACAACAGCAAGCCCACCGACGCCAGCATCAGGGCGCAAGCGAAGGTCGCGAACAGGGCATGCAGGCAGGCGGGCGGCGTCATCGGCAGCTCGGTGCCCAGCAGCGCCGCGACTCCCACGAAGGCCAGCACCTGCAACAGGCTGAGCAGCGCCGTGGCGATCATCTTGCACAGCAGCACCCACCAGCGCGGCAGCGGCGCGGTCAGCAGCAGCCGCATGAGCCCCATCTCGCGGTCGTAGACCATGGCCAGCGAGGACTGCATGCCGTTGAACAGCAGCACCATGCCGACGAGCCCCGGGGCGATGTAGACGTCATAGGGGATGTAGCTGTCGTAGGGCTCGACGATGGCCACGCCAAAGACGTTGCGAAACCCGGCCGCGAAGACCGTGAGCCAGAGCACCGGTCGCACCAGCGCCGAGACCAGGCGGGTCTTTTGCTGCCAGAAGCGCAGGAGCTCGCGCAGCACGATCGCTCGCAACGCCTGCAGCGCATGCGTTGCGCCGCCATGGCGACGCGGGGCCCTCATGGCGCGCTCCTGCAGGGCGACTCCGGCGCGTCCGTGCCCAGCGTGTCGAGCACGTTCCTCGGGTGCAGCACACCCTCGACCGGCACGGTGCCGATCACGGCAACGCCATCGGTCAGCAGCAACGGTTGGCGCAGTTGATGGTCCCACCCCCGAAAGCTCAGCCGCACGCCCTTGAAGCCGTCGAGTGTGAAGTCGGGCCCGCTCAGGACGGCGCCGAGCCTGGCGGGCGTTGGCGCACCCGGCTGCGCCAGCGCGGCCTGCAACAGCGCCTTGGTGGCGATGTAGGCGGCCCAGTCGTGCCCGGTCATGGGGCGTTGCGCCACGCGGGCGAAGCGGCGGGCGAGTTGCGGCGCGCCAAAGCGCTCGAAATGCGGCGCCCAGGCCTGCGCCGTCAGGCCCGCATCGCCGACCACGGGGCGCGGCAACGCCAACCGGTAGGGCAAGGTGCGCGCGAACTCGCCGTCGCTGTCGATGGCCCACACCACGTCATAGTCGCCGCCGACCGCCGCGGGGCCGGTCAGCAGCAGCGGGTTGGCCTGCTCGCGTTCGCGCGGATCCGCGGACAGCCGGAAGGGCCGGGCTGCCACCTGCTTGAGGCCGTAGCGCTTGAGCGCGGCTTGCGTCAGCGCCAGCCGGGCCGCATCCTGCGCGCCCGGGCCGTGGACAACAAGCACCCGCATCCACTTGCGCACGAGCAGCGCCTGCGCCATGGCATCGGCGCGCATGCGATCACTGGGCAGCGTATGGAACAGGTTGGCAGGGCAGCCGGCCAGCTGCGCCGCCTCGGCCCCTTCTCCTACGTTGATCAGCGGCAGGGCCCGAACCGACGACACGCCCGAAGCGATCCAGGCCGCGGGCAGGTCGAGGAGCGCGGCAGACACGCCCGCCTTGTCCAGCTGGCGCAACTGCTCGGACGCGCCCTGCGCCGACGCGGCGTCGCGCACGTGGACCTGCACCTGCAGGCCAGCGGTTGCCAGCTCGAAGCGGCTTTCCTCGATGGCCAGGTCGACGCCGTCGCGCGCGCGGCCGCCGGGCTGCCCGGGGTAGGCCAGGGCGATGCGCGCCGGGTCCAAACGATCGTCGTCGGCGCGCTGGACGATACCGATCGCCAGCGTGGCGGCGCTAGCCGCCGGGCTCGCCCCAGCGTTGGCCGCCGGTCCGGCCGGCGCGAGCCTCGTCAGTATCACCGTCGCCACCACCGCCAGCTTGCACAGTCTGATGGACGTTCGCATAGGCGCGCGCATGGGCTCAGCTATGGGCTCAGTCATCGAGGACCACCGTGTGCGGCACGCGTCCCACCGCCAGGGTCTTGATCGGCTTGGCGGTGGCAGTATCCACCACCGTCATGTCATCCGACAGACCGTTGACCACGAAGAGCCGCGAGCCATCGCGACTGATGGCGGTGCTCCAGGCGCGTCTGCCCACCAGCGCCAGGGCCGTCGTCTTGCGCGAGGCCACGTCCACAAAGGCCACGTGGTTGGCCCGCCCGAGTCCGACGTACATGGTGCGGCCGTCGCGCGACAGCGTCATGCCCACCGGCGTGATGTCGTCGGGCCGCATGCCCTTGACCTCGAAGGCGATGGTGGCCACCACCTTGAGCTCGGCCGTGGAGATCACGCTCACGCTGGCGCCCATCTCGTTGCTCACCCACAACTCGCGGCCGTCGGCCGAGAAGGCGAGTCGGCGCGGGCGCCGGCCGACCGGAATGTTGGCGATCACCGTGAGCGCGCGCGCATCGATGACATGGACCATCTGCGCGACTTCCGAGGTCACGTACACGCGCTTGCCGTCGGGCGAAAGCTTGACGCCCTCGGGCTCCTTGCCCACCGGCACCCCTTTGACCAACTTCTTGGCCACCAGGTCGACCACGTTGAGCGCCCCGTCGTCCTCGGCCGAAACGTAGGCCGTCTTGCCGTCGGGGGACAGGTCGAACACCTCGGGATCCTCGCCCAGCGATACGCGCGCGATCGGCCTGCGCGTGGCCAGGTCGATGATCTCCGCGCGCCCCGAATCGCTGCAGGCCACCATCAGCTGGGTGTCGCCCTGAAGGCGCTGCATGTGGCGCGGTCGCTTGCACGTCGGAATGACGCCGACCACGGCCAGTGTCTTGAGGTCCACCAGGGTGATGGCGTTGTCCTTCTCGCTGGACACGAAGGCGAGCTGGCTGTCCTTGGCCGACACGGGCTGCGCGAGCAGCAGGGCCAGCGCCAGCAGGCAAAAGATGATGCGGATGGTGCGAGTCATATAGCGATGTCTCCAGGATCGTTGTCGGGCTGGACCATGGGTTGCGGGCCGTCCATCCAGGCCCTAGCGCGTGGCGCCCAGGAATGCCTCCTCCAGCGTGACGCCGCCGAGGTCGGCGGTCACCTGCGCGGGCGTTCCATCGGCCAGCAGGCGCCCGCGGTGCAGCACCAGCACCCGGTCGGCGTACTCCGCCTCGGTGACCAGGTGCGTGGCCCACAGCACGGTCACCCCGCGCTCGCGCACTTCTCCGCGCAGCCCCTCGATCAGGTCACGCCGGGACTTGGGGTCCAGACCGACCGTGGCCTCGTCCATCAGAAGCAGCTGCGGGCGGGTCAACAAGGCGCGCACCAGTTCCACCTTGCGCCGGTTGCCGCCCGACAGCTCTCGCACGCTGCGCTGCAGGTCCGAGGCGATCCCGAAACGCACCGCCTCGCTGGCAATGCGCTCACGCGATTCGTGCGACGACAGGCCCTGCAGGTCGGCATGGAACTGCAGGTTGTGCGCAATGCTCAGGTCCAGGTCGAGCGACTGCTGCTGGAACACCACGCCGATGCGCCCGAGCGCGCGCCGCGCGTCGGTGCGCATGGACAGGCCCGCCACCTTGACCTCCCCCTCGTCAGCGGCAAAGAGGCCGGTCAGGACCTGGAACAGGGTTGACTTGCCCGCGCCGTTGGGGCCCAGGAGCACGGCAAAGTCACCGCGCGGGATCGACAGGCTCAGCGCGTCCAGCGCAACGCGCGCGCCGTAGCGCTGGGTGAGGCCGTGGACCGTCAGCATGGGCTGGCCTGCGCGGCGCCGAGGGCGCGCGAGTTCTCATCGCTGCGATACACCAGGCCCGCAGCGCGCGCCGCGCCCGGCACGAAATGCAGCGGCTGCGGCGCGGCGCCCGCGCGGCACGCCCCCTGCGCGCCCTCGAGCATCGCGTCGATGCGCCAGCGCTCGGGGCTTTTGGGGCACACGGGGTCCGTCGCCGCCGCGTCGCCCGTCACCAGGTAGGCCTGGCAGCGGCAGCCGCCCACGTCGTGGTGGCGCTCATCGCATGCGCTGCAGGTGGCACTCATCCACGCCTGGCCGCGGTAGCGGTTGAAGGCCTCGCTGTCGTACCAAGCCTGGCGCACCGGTGTCGTTCGCAGGTTGGGCAGGGGCGGGCCGGGCAGCATCCGCGCGCTGTGGCAGGGCATGGCCAGCCCATCGGGCGCGACGACCATGAACACCGATCCC
>JAFECZ010000103.1 GCA_018241905.1 Pseudomonadota bacterium | reverse complement strand
TTCGCATCCATGCCAACTTCGCGCATCACCGCGCCGGCGCGTTGCGGCTGCTCGGGCTCGATCCGGACGTGGCCGTGCGCGCCGACGCAGAGGCCGCGCTCGAATCGTGGCGCGCGCTGGACTTCGAACAAGCCGCGGCCGACCAGGGCCTGGTGGCGAGCGCGCTGCGCAGCTTCGAGCAGTGGGACGCCACGCCGCAAGCACAGGCGGTGGCCGCGCAACCGCTGTTCACGCTCGAGCGCATCGGGGACGCACCGCCGCTCGCGTTGCCGCCGCTGGCTGCCGGCCAGCGTCCGCTCTCGGGCATCCGCGTGCTCGACCTGACGCGCGTGCTGGCCGGGCCGGTGGGCGGCAAGGCCCTGGCCGCCTACGGCGCGGACGTGATGCTGGTGAACTCGCCCAACCTGCCCAACATCGCCGCCATTGCCGACACCAGCCGCGGCAAGCTGTCGACGCATATCGACCTGCGCACGCAAGACGGGCAGGCGGACCTGCGGCGCCTCGTGGCCGATGCGCATGTGTTCGTGCAGGGCTACCGGCCCGGCGGCGTGGCCGACCTGGGCTTCGGCCCCGAGGCGCTGGCACTGGCGCGGCCGGGCATCGTGGCGGTGTCGCTCAGCGCCTATGGCGCGCAGGGGCCCTGGGCCGGGCGGCGCGGCTTCGATTCGCTGGTGCAGACCGCCATGGGCTTCAACCAGGCCGAGGGCGAGGCCTTCGGCCATGCGGGCAAGCCCAAGCCGCTGCCCATGCAGATCCTGGACGAGGCCACCGGCTTTCTCATGGCCTTCGGCGCGGCGGCCGCGCTGTGGCGCCAGCAGCGCGAAGGCGGCAGCTGGCTGGTGCGCGTGTCGCTGGCGCAAACCGGCCACTGGCTGCGCGGCCTGGGCCGTGTGCAAATGAACCCGCAGCAGCAGGCTGCGCGGCCGGACATCGAGCCGTTTCTCGTGACCACGCCTTCGGGCTTTGGTGAGCTGCGGGCGCTGCGCCACAGCGCGCAGCTGTCGCGCACGCCGGCGGCATGGACGCGGCCGTCGATGCCGCCGGGCAGCCATCCGCCGGTCTGGCCTTCTTGATGATGGTCAGGCGCCAGGCAAATCGGGCGTCAGCGCCTTGGCATGGGCCATGAGCGTCACCGCCAGCGAGGCGGTGAGCCGCTTCGCATAGGGCACGTGCAGGAATTCGTTCGGACCGTGCGCGTTGGAGTTGGGGCCGAGCACGCCGCAGGCCATGAACTGGGCCGCCGGATACTGCTCGCCCAGCAGGCCCATGAGCGGAATGGTCCCGCCCTGGCCGATGCTGGCCAGCCCATTGCCGTCGAAGAAGGCGCGGCTGGCGTCGTCCAGCGCCGTCTCCAGCCATGGCGCGTAGGCCGGGGCATTCCAGCCTCGGGCATGTCCGCGGTCGGGCACGAAATGCACGCCGGCCCGGTAGGGCGGTGAATCTTCCAGCACCCGCTTCACTTCGGCCAATGCGGCGGCGCTGTCGACCAGCGGCGGCAGGCGCAGCGAGAGCTTGAAGGCCGTGCGCGGCCGCAGCACGTTGCCGGCCGATTGCAGCGGCGGCAGGCCTTCGGCGCCGGTCACGGCCAGGCTCGGGCGCCAGGCGCGGTTGAGCAGCGCCTGCTCGGGGTCGCGCACCACCGGCAGCACCGGCTGGCCGTCTTCGCCGCAATGCCAGCGAAAGCGCTTCCACGCCTGCTCGCCGAGAATGCGCGCCGCTTCGCGCGTCTGCGCCAGGCGGTCGGCCGGCACTTCGCAGTGCAGGGCGGCGGGCAGCAGCCGGCCGGTGGCGCTGTCTTCGAGCCGGTCGAGCACATGGCGCAGCACGCGGAAGCTGGAGGGCACGATGCCGCCGGCGTCGCCCGAATGGGCGCCTTCGTCCAGCACCTGCACCTCGAGCCGCCCGCCGCAATAGCCGCGCAGCGAGCTGACCAGCCACAGGCGTTCGTAGTCACCCGCGCCCGAATCGAGGCACACGACAAGCCCCACCCGGCCGATGCGCGGCGCGAGCGCTTCGAGGTAGTGCGGCAGGTCATGGCTGCCCGATTCCTCGCAGGTCTCGATCACGCCCACGCAGCGCGGATGCGCGCCGCCCTGGTCGTGCACCGCCATCAGCGCAGTGATGGCGGCGTAGATGGCATAGCCGTCGTCCGCGCCGCCGCGACCGTACAGCCGCGTGCCGTCGTACGAAGGCTGCCACGGGCCCAGGCCCGGGCGCCAGCCTTCGAACTCGGGCTGCTTGTCCAGGTGGCCGTAGAAGAACACCGCCTCGTTCGCATCGCAGCCGCGGGCCGGCAGCTCGAAGAAGATCAGCGGCGTGCGGCCGGCGCTGCGCAGCACCTCGACCCGCAGGCCGGGCAGGGGCTGGCGGCGCGCCCAGCCGGCCGCTTCGCGCACCACCTGGTCGAGCAGGCCGCGCGATTCCCAGTCGGGGTCGAAGGCCGGGCTCTTGGCGGGCACGCGGATGTAGTCCTCCAGGATGGGCAGCAGCTCCTCGTCCCAGCGGCGGCTGCAGAAGTCCTGCAGCCGCGCGGTGTCGATGCCGGCGCGCTGGGCAGCTTCAGGCATGGGCGGGTTCGGCTTGCGGCGCCACCTGCGGCGCGAAGGCCTGGCCGATGGCCTTCTCGATCGGCTGGTACAGCTCGGGCATGAACATGGTGCGCGACAGCAGCAGGCGCGAGCCGGGGGCATGCATGACCTGCACGCACTGGCCTTCGCGCACGCGCGCCGACACCAGCGGCATGCCGTCTTCGCCGAAGGTCATCACCAGGTCGGGGAAGCGGGCGATGGCGCGGCCCTGCTGCTCGGCCACCATGTATTCGTTGACGAAGTGCAGGGTGGTCTTGCCTGCGTCGTCGAGCTGCACCAGGCCCACGTCCAGGCCCTCGCGCTGCTCGCAGCTGTAGCGCGCCACGGTGCCGCTGGCGACGATGCGCCCGCCCAGGTGGCGCGCCGCGCCGTCCATGCCGCCCTCGAGGTAGGCGCGGCCCAGCGCGATGGCGAAGCTGATGGCGCCCGGCGCGCCGTGGCGCACCGCGTAGTCGATGCTTACCGGGTTGCGTGCCACCGCCACCAGGCCGCCCGCGTCGATGGAGGCGCGGCGCACGACGCCCGAGGTCGCGTCGAGCCGGCCGCGCGCCACGCCTTCGATGTAGCGCTCGGGCGCGCCGCCGGCATAGCCCTGGATCGACAGGTAGTCGTCTTCGGTGTGCAGGCCCAGCGAGCCCATCTGGCTGGAGGGGTGGGCGCGGCCGTTGCAGGCCAGGTCGATGACGGGCAGGCCGCACAGGGCCGAGTGCAGCCAGCCGTTGACGGTGGTCTCGGCGCCGTTCTCGTTGGTGTGCATGGCCACCAGGCGCTGGTTGGCCGGCAGCTCGCGCTGCAGCAGCTCCAGCGTGCGCATCAGGTGGCGCGGCTGCACCAGCGGATGCGGTGCGGCGGGTGCGCCCACCAGCGCCACGGTGACGGACAGGTCCTGCCCGTCGAATTCGTCCACGCTCCACAGCTCGGGCGTGCCAACCTGCATTGCCAGGCTGGCTGCGCGCTCGCCGGCTTCGAGAATGCCGCCGCCGCCGCCGCCCAGGATGGCGCCGCCCATCACGGCGGCCTTCACGTCATCGATGCTCAGTTTGCGTTTCATGGCTTTCGGGTCTTTCGTGTTCGTTGAAAAGATGCGGGCCTACTTGCGCATTGCCTTGAATGCGCCGGAGAAGAAGGAATAGAGCGCGTCGCCCGCGATCACGCCGCCGGCAAAGACTTCCATGCGGTCGCGCACGCCGGGGCCGGCAATGCGCAGCACCGCCAGCCGCACGGCGATGCCCAGCGCCACCATCCAGCCCGCGGCAGGGAAGGCGATGAGCAGGCCCGTGGCGAACAGCACGCCCAGCTGCTGGCGCGGCCCGCCCAGCACTTGCAGGATGGCGCCCGGAACGGCCCACAGCGCCAGGCTCTTGGCCGTCTCCATCGAGATGCCGGCCTTGATGGCCGCGACGTAGGCGGCGTTGATGGGCGCGGTCTGCTTGTTGGCGAAGAAGATGTGGTAGGTGGCCAGCACCACCACGATGGCCACCACGAAGCCGATCATCCCGGCGATCATCTGCTGGCGGCGGCCTTCCATCTCGAAGGCCATGTCGGCGCCTTCGCCGCGCAGCAGGTGGCCGGCCTTGAGGTCGTAGCCCATGTCGGCAAAGGCCGGGCCGGTGGCCGCTGCAAAGCCCGAGAGCACCACCAGCGCCTCCGGCGGAAAGCCGATCAAGATGCCGATGAGCAGCGTGATGAGCGCCACCGCAAAGGCCGGGAACCAGCCCGAGTGCATGGCCGCAATGCCCACGATGAGCTCGTGCACGAAGGCCGCGAAGGTGCCGTAGATCACGAAGGCCACCAGCATGCCGAAGGACATGCCGGTGTAGATGCCTGTGCCCACCGTGAGCAGCAGCGTGATGGCCAGGTAGCCCGCGGTGCCCAGGCGCAGCGAGCGGCCCAGCCGGGCGGCGCCCTGCGCATCGGCGCTGTCGGCAGCGCCCGCAGCCTGCTTGCCGCTGTGCCTGGCGACCACCAGGCCCACCTGCACCAGCGCGACCAGGCCGGCGCCGATCATCATGCCGTGCGGGATGTAGAGCTTGGCGATGTCCAGGCCGAACAGCGGCATCGAATAGCCGCGCAGCAGCAGGCCGATGCCGAACGCGGTCATCGCGCCCAGCCCGCCGATCAGCGCCACGCCGAAGGCCGACATGGGCAGCGCGAACACCGCACCGGCCACGCCCGTCACCAGGCCGCCCAGCAGCAGCTTGGCCTGCCTGCCGCCGCTGTCGCCCGCCTTGATGGCTTCCGCCGCCGCAATGCCCAGCGGCCACGGGTTGCGCGCGGGGAAGGCCGGCGTGTCGAACATGCGGTACAGGAGCCACGCGTCCAGCAGCATGGCCAGCGAGACGCCCACCAGCATCGGCATGACCATGTTCGGCAGGCCGAACAGGAAGGGAATGCCGATGGGCAGGAACAGGCTGTTGGCCGCGCCGAAGGTGGCCGAGGAAATGCTGGTCTGCGCCAGGTTCTGCGAATGCACCGAGCGGAAGCCCTGGAACATGGCCAGCGGAATGCGCGCCAGCGTCATGGCCGCCAGGGCGCCGATGAGCGAGGTGCTGGGCGTGATGCCCAGGCTGGCCAGCAGCTGGATGCCCACGATGGCGCCGAACACGCTCAGCACCACGGTGAGGATGAGGTTGCCCGGCGCAAGCGCGCGCGGATGGCTGGCGGGCTCGGACGGCGCGGCGTGCGCGGAACCGGCGGCGCTGGCTGGGGTGTTCATGGCCTTGTCTCCTTCGGGCATCTGTGGCGTGCCGTCCTGTTGAAAATCATCTAGTTCCAAAATCTAGAACTAGGTTTGAAATAATGGTAGTCCACGAAATCCGACTGGTCAAGAGCGCGGGCCGCAGCGGCCCGGGCGGGGCCGCCGGCGTTCTATGATCGGAAGGGAAAAACCCAAGGACGTATGAGCACACTTGCCAATGCCATGGACGTGCTGAAGCTGGTGGCGCGGCTGCGGCGCGACATCACCGTGACGGACGTGGCCACCGAGCTCGGCTGGCCCAAGAGCTCGGTGTCGCGCACGCTGAGCATGATGGCCGAGTACGGCTTTCTCGAGCGCGACCCGCTCACCCGCGCCTACCGGCCCGGCGGGCTGGTCATGGAGGCGTCCTATCACTTCCGCGCCTCGCGCAACGCCTCGTCGCTGCTGGAGGCCGAGCTCGACCTGCTGGCCGCCGACACCGGCTACGCCAGCTACATCAACGTGCTGGACGGGGCCGAGTCGATGGTGGTGCAGATGCGCACCGGCAGCGGCGGCGGGCTGCAGGTCATCTCGCCGGTGGGGCTGAGGGCGCCGGCCTATGCAAGCTCCATGGGGCGGGCCATGCTGGCGCGGCTGTCGGACGACGAGGTGGTGCAGCTCGTGGGCAGCCGGCTCGAAGTGCGCCGCGGCACCGCGCCGCGCACCCGCAAGGACTTGCTGGCGCGGCTCGACCTGGCCAGGGCGCAGGGCTGGGCCGTGTCGAACGCGGAGATCGCGCCCAACGTGGCCGGCATCTCGTCGGCCGTGGTGGACGCGGAGAGCCGCAAGATCTACGGCATCGGCATCGGGATGCCCTCGCAGGACCTGAGCGAGGAGCTGGAGCAGCGCCTGGGCCGCCGTGTGCGCGATGCCGCCATGAAGGTGGGCAAGCGCATCGGCGACGCCTACTGGCTGGAGCTTCCCGGCGAGCCCGGTGCCGCCGCCCGGCGCGCCTGAACAACCAGGCGCCCGTTCAGAGGAAGGCGCCCAGGGCGCCGGCCAGCACGCTGCCCGACACCAGCACGGGCAGGTTCACGCCCGCGTCGCGCAGGGCCTTCTTGTGGTGCGGGGCATAGCCCATGCAGTCCAGGACCAGGGCGTCAGCTCCCTGCACCTGCAGCGCGCGCGCAGCCGCCACGAGCGAAGCGGCATCGGGTGAATAGGGCGACGCGGCTGCGAAGATCGGCTGCGCACCGGGCATGCGCCACTTGGCGCGCGCCTCGTCCTCCTGTTGCGCAAGCGGCAGGATCACGCCCGCCCGCTGGCCGCCGAGCAAGCCTGCCACGGTGCGGCAGACCACTGCATCGGGCTCCACCAGCCAGGCGCCGCGCGTGCGCAACTGCGGAAACTCCCCCGTGCACAACAGCACGATGACCTCCACGCCGTCGTCTTCCAGCCGATCGATGGTGCGCTGCAACTGCTGGCCGATCCGCGCCGCGTCGAGCGTGACCGTGCCGCCGTCGGCCAGCCGGCTGATCAGGCAGGGCGTGCCTTCGGCGGGTGCGAACTGCGATTGCACCTCGGCGCGGGTCAGCCCGTCGAGCGCGCCGACGTGCCACGCCCGCACATGCGCCGGCAAGCCCTGTTCGATGGCCTCGGTCAGGTCGTGCCGCGGGGCCTGGCCGATGTTGAGCAGGGCCAGGCGGACGGTAGAAGGGGTATGCATCATCGGTTCCAATATCAGGGTCTTGGTTCCAATATACTGAACTTGACGCAAATGCGAAAGCACCCGGACGCGCGAGGCGGCCGGGTGCCCGGGCCCGGTTGCTGCGATTACTGCAGGCTGGCCTGCTTGCTCTCGAGCAGCTTCACCAGCACATGCAGCGTGCGGTTGGCCGGCGTGGGTATGCCCAGCGCCGCGCCGCGCCGCACGACAAAGCCGTTGAGGTATTCGATCTCGGTCGGCTTGCCGCGCGAAAGATCCTGCGAGGTGGAGGAATACTGCGCCGGCATGGTCCCCGGCAGGCGCTGTACGGAGGCTTCGACGTCGGCGCGGGAGAGGCGCGCGCCGTCGGCTTCGCCCACCGCCAGGCACTCGTTCACCACATCCTTCAGCAGTTCGTCCACGCCTTCGCCGCGCGCCACTTGTCCGTACGGCAGGTGGGTGATGGCCGAGAGGGCGTTGTAGGCGCAGTTGAGGATGAGCTTGCTCCACAGCGCGCCGCGCACGTTGTCCGAGATCTGGACCGGCGTGCCCGCTTCGCCCAGGATGCGCGCGGCCTCGGCGCTGCCGGGCGTTGGCTCGATCACCAACTCGCCGCGCCCGTGGTGCAGCACATGGCCGGGACCGGCCATCTCGGTGGCCACGTAGACCACCGCGGCCGCCACCTGCTGCGTGGCCGGCAGCACGGTGCGCAGGCGGTCGGCGTTGTCCACGCCGTTTTGCAGGCACAGCACCAGCGAGTCCGGCGCGAGCGATGGGGCCATCAGGCTGCCGGCCGATTCGGTGTCGGGCGATTTCACGCAGAACAGCACCAGTTGCGCGCCGTCCACCGCCGCAGCTTCGATGCTGGCCGATACCTGCACCTGCTCGTCGAAGGTGGTGGTCTGGATGCGCAACCCGTGGCGTTGGATCGCGCCCACATGCGGCTGGCGGCCGACCAGTACCACTTCATGCCCGGCACGCGCGAGCAGTCCACCGTAATAGCAGCCGACCGCGCCGGCACCCATGACCACGACTTTCATTGCCTTGTCTCCAATATCCTTGGTTTCGATTGGGCGACCGTGTCGTTGCATGCAGTTGCATGTCGGGCGGCGCCCGCGGCTCGAGGCGAGTGCCCGTAGTCTGGCGCAGAACGCGATCCCGTGCAGGCCCCATGGGCCTTCACGCGGCCGGCAGGGGTCGCGATGGGTGGGGCCAGATGCGCGGCAAAGGCCATGCACCAGCACATCGTCGAATCGGTGGCAGGCATGAACCGCGCTTGATGCTCTCTCAATTTCGCATTACATTGAGTAATCCGAAATTGAGAGCGACACCGGCAACATGTCTCCGCGAGCCTATCGTCAGTCGGTGCGTGCCAGCGCGGTTCTAGACACCGCGCGCCAGATCGTCGACGCGCTGGCCGCGCTTCTCGAAGAGCGCTGGTTCGACGAGATCACGCTGGACGACATCGCCGCGGCCGCTGGCACCACCCGCCAGACCGTGATCCGCCATTTCGGCAGCAAGGCCGGCGTGCTCAGCGCCATGGCGGCGCAGATGGACGCATCGATCCGCGAGCAGCGCTGGGGCGCGCCCGCACAAGGCGTGGCCGACATCGTCGCGCTCCTGATGGACGACTACGAACGCACCGGCGACATCCTGGTGCGCACGCTCGGGCAGGAGGCCCGCATTCCGGAATTCGCCGCTGTCCTCGACCGTGGGCGCAAGGGCCACCGCGAATGGATCGAGGACATGTTCAAGGCCTGGCTCGACAAGCTCGACGGCCAGGCCCGGCGCGACAGGCTCGCGCAACTGCTGGCCCAGACCGATGTGTGGATCTGGCATCTGCTGCGCCGGTCGCAGGGGCATTCGGCGCTGCGGACGCAACGGCTCATGACGCAGGCCATCGAGCGCCTGCTGCGCGAGGACTGATGATGAAAACGACAGGCGCAGTGCCGCACCTGCGCGTCCTGGCGGTTTGCTGGGAAGGCGGCGGCAACGTGCCGCCGACGCTGGCGGCCGTGCGCGCGCTTGCAGAGCGGGGACACGACGTGCGCCTTGTTGCCGACGACACGATGAGGGCGGAGGCGGTCGATGCGGGGGCGCGATTTCTGCCATGGAAGCGCGCCCCCAACCGTCCGGACCGCTCGCCCCAGAGCTGCTTCGTACGCGATTGGGAATGCGCCGATGCCCTGGCCGGCTTCCACAGGGGGTGCGAACGCATCTTCGTCGGTCCGGCGCAGGCCCATGCCGAGGACATTCTGGAAGCGCTGGCAGCGCAGCCGTGCGATGTGCTGCTTGGCTCGGACCTGCTGTTCGGCAGCATGCTCGCGGGCGAAGTTGCGAATGTTCCAACGGCTCTGCTGGCAAGCAACATCTCGATCTGGCCCTTGCCTGGACATCCGCCCTTCGGTCCGGGCTTTCTGCCGGCCCGCTCGGCGGCGGACCGGGCGCGCGACGCCGAGGCGTCGGCCTTGGCCGAGCAGGCATGGGACAGCTTCCTGCCTAGGCTCAACGCTGCCCGTGCTCATTTCGGCCTTGCAGCGCTGGCCCATGCGCACGAACAACCCTTGCGCGCCGGCCGCCATCTCCTGGCCACCAGCAGCAGCTTCGACTTTCCCGCCGAGCGCGTGCCGGATCATGTGCGCTATGTGGGCCCGCTGCTGGAGATGCCGAGCTGGGCCCGCGAACGCTGGACGAGTCCACCGGCGCGCGATGCGCGGCCGTTCGTGCTCGTCTCGTTCAGCACCACCAACCAGGGGCAGGCCGATGTGCTCCAGCGGGTGATGTCCGGTTTGGCCGGCGAGCCGGTCGACGTGGTCGTGACCCTCGGCAAGGCCCTGGAGGGACTTCGCCTGCCGTCGCCCGCAAACGTCACGGTTCTTCCCAACGCAGCGCATGACGACCTGCTGGCCCAGGCCCGCGCCGTCGTCACCCACGGCGGGCATGGCACCGTGATGCGCTCGCTGTGCCACGGCGTCCCCCTCGTCGTGCTGCCGATGGGGCGCGACCAGAACGACAACGCCGCGCGTATCGACTATCACGGGGCGGGCCTGCGGCTCGATCCTTCGGCATCGTCGCAAATGATCGGCCAGGCCGTGCGGCGCCTCCTGTGCGAGCCGAGCTTCGCGGAACGGGCGATGGCCATCGGGCGTGCCATTGCCGAAGACGGCCAGGGGCCTGCGCGCCTCGTGGCGGAAGTCGAAGACTTTTCCCTGGGATCGCAAACCTCCTCGAAAACAGTCCACCGAAAGGAAGCCGGAACATGGCGCACGTCCCATCAAGCAGCGAAAGTGCAATGACCCTGACGCCCAGCCAGCTGGACGCCTATCTCGCAAGGATCGGGGTCGGCCGGCCGGACTCCCTCGACGCAAGCAGCCTGTCGAGACTTCACCGCGCCCATCTCATGACCTTTACCTGGGAGGCACTCGATGCCTTCATGGGGTGGCCGTCGTCGACCGCCCCGGCCGATGCCTTCGCCAAGATGGTGGAGGGCCGCCGCGGCGGCTGGTGCTACGAGATGAACGGCCTGCTCGGCGCGGCGCTTGCCGCGCTCGGCTTTCGCGTGACGCGGCTGTGCGGCGGCGTCAATCGCGAAGCCATGGGTGACGTCGCCGTGGGCAATCACCTGACCCTGCGTGTCGATCTCGACGACGGGACGTACCTGGCCGAGGTGGGCCTGGGGGACGCCATCGTCGAGCCCGTGCCGCTGGCCGCAGGCCCCATCAGCCAGCGCGGTTTCGAGTTTGCGATTCAGCCGGCGGACGACGGCTGGCTGCGCTTCAAGAACCATGCGAATGGCCTGGCGAACAGCTTCGATTTCCGGCCCGATCACAGCGACGAGGCCGCCATTGCCGCGGCGCTGGGCTGGCTGACGCAGGACCCCGGCTCGCCGTTTACCAGTACGCTGGCCATCGTGCGACATACCGCGGACGGGTTCGTCGCCCTGAAGAACGACTGCCTGCGCAGCGTGACGGCGGACGGCATCGGCGAGCAGCGCATCACGAGCGCGGACCAGCTCGCGGAAACCTTCGCTTCGATCTTCAGGCTCGACGTTCCCGAGCCTGGCCGCGTCTGGGAAAAGATCCGGGCGGTTGCCTGAACCGGCCGCCCTAGTCCGGCAGCAGGATGGCGCGCTGCGCCTCCACCGTCTCTCGCAGGAAATCCCACACGGCCTTCATGCGCGCCAGGTTGCGCGTTTCGCTGGGCACCGACATCCAGAAGGTGCGGGTGAAGTTGGCTTCACCCTGCAGCACGCGGCGAAGCCTCGGGTCCTGCTCGGCGATGAAGGCCGGCAGCACGGCAATGCCTGCGCCCGTGGCCGTGGCGCAGTGCTGGGCCAGCACGCTGGTGCTGCGCAGCGCGAAGGAGTCGGGCTTGTACAGCTCGTCCAGGTACTGCAGCTCCTTGGAAAAGAGCAGGTCGTCCACGTAGCTGATGAAGGTGTGGCCGCGCAGGTCGTCGCGCGTGCGGATGGGGGCGTGCCGGGCCAGGTAGTCCTGCGAGGCATACAGGCGCAGCACGTAGTCGGTGAGCTTGGTCACCACCACCGGGCCGCGCGCGGGCCGCTCCAGCGAGATGACGATGTCGGCCTCGCGCCGCGACAGGTGCACCAGGCGCGGCATGGCCAGCAGGTCGATCACCAGCTTGGGATGGGCCTGCGCAAACTGCGCCAGGGTGGGAGCCAGCACCACGGTACCGAAGCCTTCGGTGGCGCCGATGCGCACCAGGCCCGAGAGGCCGGCATGCGACGGCGGCGCCGCGCTTCGCTCGACGGCGAGAAAGGCCTCCTCCATGGCTTCGGCTTGCGGCTGCAGGCGTCGCCCCGCCTCGGTCAGCCGATGGCCGCCGGCCTCGCGCGAGAAAAGGGCCAGGCCCATCTCCTTTTCCAGCGCCTGGATGCGGCGCGCCACGGTGGTGTGGTCCACCGCCAGCCGCCGCGCGGCGCTGACCAGCGTGCCCGTGCGGGCCAGTTCGAGGAAGTAGCGCAGGTTGTCCCAATCCATGGTCAGGGTCTCTTTGCAAATTTGCAGAACGTGGATGCGTATTTGTCTATTGTTATGGCAAATCTGCAAAGCTAGGATGACCGCCTGTTCACACGCTTTGCGCCCTCAAGGAGACAAGACATGGATGCCACCACGACCCAAGGCTCGACCACGCAGGTCGCTACCGTCAAGCTGCTGATCGGCGGCAAGCTCGTCGAATCGAAGACCACGCAGTGGCGCAACGTGGTCAACCCCGCCACGCAGGAAGTGCTGGCGCGCGTACCCTTCGCCACGCAGGACGAAGTGGATGCTGCCGTGGCCTCGGCCAAGGAGGCGTTCAAGACCTGGCGCAAGACGGCCATCGGCGCGCGCGCCCGCATCTTCCTGAAGCTGCAGCAGCTCATCCGCGAGAACATGGGCGAGCTGGCCGCCATCCTCACCGCCGAGCAGGGCAAGACGCTGCCCGATGCCGAGGGCGATGTGTTTCGCGGGCTCGAAGTGGTGGAGCACGCCTCGGCCATCGGCAACCTGCAACTGGGCGAGCTGGCCAACAACGTGGCCACGGGCGTGGATACCTACAGCGTGCTGCAGCCGCTTGGCGTGTGCGCGGGCATTACGCCTTTCAACTTCCCGGCCATGATCCCGCTGTGGATGTTCCCGATGGCCATTGCCACGGGCAACACCTTCGTGCTCAAGCCCAGCGAGCAGGACCCGATGGTGACCATGCGCCTGTGCGAGCTGGCACTGGAAGCCGGCATTCCGCCTGGCGTGCTGAACGTGGTGCACGGCGGCGAAGAGGTGGTCAATGCCATCTGCGACCACAAGGACATCAAGGCGATTTCCTTCGTGGGCTCGACCAAGGTGGGCACGCACGTCTACAACCGCGCCTCGCTGGCGGGCAAGCGGGTGCAATGCATGATGGGCGCGAAGAACCACGCCATCGTGATGCCCGACGCGAACAAGGAGCAGACGCTCAATGCGCTGGCCGGTGCGGCTTTCGGCGCGGCGGGGCAGCGCTGCATGGCGGTGTCGGTGGCGGTG
>JAFECZ010000102.1 GCA_018241905.1 Pseudomonadota bacterium | reverse complement strand
CGGCCGATGCGGTGATCGACCGCCTGGTGCAGAAGGTGGCGGTGGCCTGAGCGGGCGGGCGGTTTCGATGTTCAACGGCAAGCGCCTGCATCTGGCCGGCCTGGCAAGGGCCGGCAATGCCATTCCGGCGCGCCTTGTCCGCAGCGCCGGCCATGCGAGCGCCGCGCAGCCGGCCGAGGAGGCAGGTGTCGTCGCCGGCGTGCACGTGAGCACCGAGTACCTGGCCGGCCTTGAACTGGCCGCACGCGACTTCCACTTCAAGCCGCGCCAGCCGGTACACAGCGTGCTGGCCGGACGACACGCGTCGCGCGTGCGCGGCCGCGGGCTCGACTTCGAAGAGCTGCGGCTCTACCTGCCCGGCGACGACATCCGCAGCATGGACTGGCGCGTGACAGCCCGCACCAGCGTGCCGCACGTTCGCGTGTACTCCGAGGAAAAGGACCGGCCCGTCCTGCTGCTGGTGGACCAGCGCATGAACATGTTCTTCGGCACCCGGCGCGCCATGAAGTCGGTCAGCGCCGCCGAAGCCGCGGCCCTGGTGGCCTGGCGCGTGCTCATGGACGGCGACCGCGTCGGCGGCGTGGTGTTCGGCGACGACGACTCCACCCAGCTGCGGCCCAAGCGCAGCCGCGACGCGGTGCAGCAGCTGCTGGGCGAGATCGCGCGGCGCAACCGGCAATTGCGCGCCGATGCTCCGGCCAGGCGCGGTGCATCGCAACTCAACCAGGCCCTGCAGCAGGCAGCCCGGCTGGCGCACCACGACCACCTAGTGGTGGTGGTGAGCGACTTCGACGGGCACGACGAACTCACGCGCGAGCTGATGTCGCGCATCGCCGCGCGCAACGATCTGCTGGCCGTGGTGGTGCACGACCCCTTCATGAGCGAGCTGCCGCCGTCCGGCGAGCTGGTGGTGAGCGACGGCGAACTGCAGGTGGAGCTGGGCCTGGGCCGCGACGCGGTGCGGCGCGGCATTGCCGAGTTCGTGAGCGAGCGCAGCCGCGAGCTGTTCGAATGGCGCCACCGCATCGGCGTGCCGGTGCTGCCCTTGTCGGCCGCGGAGGAAACGGCACCCCAGTTGCGCCGGCTGCTTGGGCAGGACGATGCCCTCGCCCGGCGCGGGAGCAGGTGATGAGCGAAGCCGCCAACGCTTCGGACGCCATCCCATCGCTGTCGCAACTGGCCGACGTGGTGCTGCCGCCGCCGGTGTCGTGGCGGCCGCAGACCGCGGGCTGGGAGGTGCTGGCCGCCATGCTCGCAGTGCTGGCGCTGTGGCTGGCCTGGCGCGGTGCGCGGCGCTGGTGGCGCAACCGCTATCGGCGCCAAGCCCTGGCCGAGCTGCGCAGGCTGGAGTCGAGCTGGCAGGCCGACCCGGCCACGGGGCCGCAACTGCTGGAGGCGCTGCCGGCGCTGGTCAAGCGCTGCGCGCTCGCCGCCTGGCCGCGCGAACTGGTGGCCGGCCAGAGCGGCGCCGACTGGGCGCAGTTCCTGCTGGCCAATGCGGGCCACGCCATGCATGGCGCGCAGGCGCTGGCGCCGCTGGTGCGTGAAATCCAGTACCACGACCCGCAGGCGCTGGCGCGGGTTTCGCAAAACGACGTGCGCGCACTCATCGACGCCTCGCGCCAATGGATCCAGGGCCATGTATCAACTTGAGTTCCCCTGGCTCCTGGCCTTGCTGCCGCTGCCGCTGCTGGTGTGGTGGCTGATGCCGCCGTACCGGGAGGAAAGCGCTTCGGTGCGCCTGCCTTTCTTCGGCGAGGTGGCCAGCGCGGTCGGGCTCAAGCCGGCGCCCGGCGCGGTGGTGCCGCACACGCATTGGCTGCAGAAGCTCATTGCACCGGTGGCCTGGGCGCTGGTGGTGCTGGCGCTGGCCAGGCCGCAGTTCGTGGACCCGCCCATCGAGAAGATCCAGCCCGCGCGCGACCTGTTGCTGGCGCTGGACCTGTCGCAGTCGATGGACGCGCGCGACTACAAGCGCCCCGACGGCGCCGTCATCGCCCGCGTCGACGCGGTGCGCCAGGTGGTGCGCGACTTCGTGGGCCGGCGCCGGGGCGACCGCATCGGCCTGGTCGTATTTGGCGATGCGCCGTATCCGCAGGTGCCCTTCACCATGGACCATGCACTGGTGCAAGCCATGATCGGCGAGATGCTGCCTGGCATGGCGGGTCCGAGCACGGCCATGGGCGACGCCATCGGCCTGGGCATCAAGATGTTCGAGAGCAGCAAGGCGCCGCAGAAGGTGATGATCCTGCTGACCGACGGCAACGACACCGCCAGCAAGATGCCGCCGTCCAAGGCCGCCGAGATTGCCAAGGAGCGCGGCGTGACGCTGCACACCGTGGGCATCGGCGACCCCGGCGCCAGCGGCGAGGACAAGGTCGACCTCGACCTGCTGCGCCAGCTGGCGGCCGCCACCGGCGGGCGCTACTTCTTCGCCGGCAACCAGGGCGAACTGGAGCAGATCTACGCCACGCTGGACCGCATCACGCCGCAGAACCAGAAGACGCTGTCGTGGCGGCCCCGGCGCGAGCTGTTCATGTGGCCGCTGGGCGCGGCCGTGCTGATCGTCATTGCCTACCAGCTGCTGATGGCCTCGCTGGCCATGGCGCGCCGGGCCGCCGCGGCGCGTTCCGCCGAGCAGGAGGCGCAGCAGCAAGGCGACAAGCCGCCGCAGCCGGGGAGCCGCGCCTGATGCTGGACAGCCTCGCCCAGTTCCACTTCCTTCGCCCCTGGTGGCTGCTGGCCTTGCTGCCGGCCGGGCTGCTGCTGTGGGCGGTGGGCTGGCGCGAAGACGTGCGCAAGCGCTGGCGCCAGAACATCGCACCGCATCTGCTCGATGCGCTGGTGGTGGACCGGCGCGGACGCTGGCACCTGCGGCCGGTGCATCTCACCTCGGCCCTGATGGCGCTGGGCGCGCTGGCCATGGCCGGCCCCACCTGGGAGCGCGAGCGCCCGCCCTTCCTGGAGGAGAAGGCGCCGCTGGCCATCGCCATCGATCTCGGCGCCACCATGGACGCGATGGACGTCAGCCCCACGCGGCTGGAGCGCGCCAAGCTCAAGGTGAAGTCGCTGCTGGCCCTGCGCGAGGGTGCGCGCACGGCCATCTATGCCTATGCGGGCAGCACGCACCTGGTGCTGCCGCTGACCGACGATGCGCGTCTGGTCCAGACTTTCGTCGATGCGCTGCAGACCAGCATCATGCCCAAGCCCGGCAAGAACACGGCCCTGGCGCTGCGCGTCATCGACGCCGACATGGCCAAGGAGGACACGCCCGGCACCATCGTGTTCTTCACCGACGGCGTCGAGCCCGCCGCCACCGAGGCCTTCAAGGCGCAGGTGGACAGCGGGCGCAGCCAGCCGGTGGTGCTGGGCTTCGGCACGGAGCAGGGCGGGCCGCTGAAGACGCCGGACGACGAGGCACCGGGCAGCGCCGTCCGCCCCGGCTCCGCGCGCCTGGACGTGGATGCGCTCAAGCGTCTGGGCAGCGATGCCGACGTGCCGGTGGCCACGGTCACGCTCGATGGCGACGACGACGTGGCCTGGGTGCAGCACCGGGTGCAGTCGCACCTGGCGCAGAAGGAATCGGAATCCAACGCGCGCTGGAAGGAAGCCGGCTGGTGGCTGGTGCTGCCCATCGTGCTGCTGTCGGCGCTCTGGTTTCGCCAGGGCTGGACGGTGCGCTGGCTGGGAACCTGGGTACTGGCGGCGCTGCTCGGCGCAAGCGGCGCTCCGCGCGACGCCGTGGCGCAACTGGTCGAGTCCACCGCCGATGCGCAGCAGGCCGCCGACACGGCTGCGCAGCCGCACCACAAGCGCTTCATCGACTGGTGGCTCACGCCCGACCAGCAGGGCCGGCGCGCCTTCGAGGACGAAGACTACGCCCGGGCCGCCCAACTCTTCACCGACCCCATGTGGCGCGGCGTGGCCCTGTACCGCGCCGGACGCTACGACGCCGCGCAGCAGGCCTTTGCGCTGGTGGATTCGCCCGAGAGCCTGTTCAACCAGGGCAACTCGCTGGCCCAGCGCAGGCGCTATGAGGCGGCCGTCGCCTTCTACACGCAGGCGCTGCAGGGCCGCCCCGACTGGAAGGAGGCCAAGGCCAACCTCGCGCTGATGAAGGCATTGATTGCCAAGCAGCACAAGGACGGCGAGGAAGAGGCGCCCGACCTGCTGCCCGACAAGATCGAGTTCGACAAGACCAAGGAGCAGGGCGGCAAGCAGGTTCAGCTCACCGCTGCGCAGAATGCGCAGGCTTGGATGCGCAACATCCAGACCTCGCCGACGGCAATGCTGGCGCGCAAGTTCGCGCTGCAGGTGCAGCAGGCGGCGCAGCCTGCATCGCCCGCCCAGCCGGCGGCTGGCCAGCAGGGAGCCAGGCCATGAAGGGCGCCTTGTCGCGCGTGGCATCGGCGGGCGTGGCGCTGTGGCTCGCCGTGCTGCTGCCACTCCTGCTGGCCGCGGGCGCGGCCCATGCCGCGTCGGGGCCCGACGTGCGGGTGCAAGTGCAGGGCAGGCAACCGGTGCTGGTCGGCCAGCAGGTGCAGATCGAAGTGACGGTGGTAGCACCCAACTTCTTCCTGTCGGCGCCGCCATTTCCCACGCTGGATGTACCCGGGGCGGTGGTCGCCATGCCCGACGAGCGCGGCGTCCACGGCGTGGAGCAGGAGGGCGAGCAGACCCTGGCCACCATCCAGAAGACCTATGTGTTCACCGCGCAGCAGCCGGGCGACTTCACCCTGCCGCCGGTGAAGATCGACTTCAGCTACCACGCCGACGACGGCAAGACCGCGCAGGCCAGCCTGACCCTGCCGCCCACGCGCATCAGCGCGCAGTTGCCCGCAGGCGCCGCGGCGGCGGGCGCCGGCGGCTCGGCGATGCCGGCCACGCGGCTGGTCATCCACCAGAGCCTGGACCGCGATGCAACGCAGCTATCGGCGGGCGATGCGCTGGTGCGCACCGTGGAGATCCAGGCGGCCAACACGCCGGCCATGCTCATTCCGCCGCCGCGTTTCGAGGTACCCTCGGGCGTACGGATGTACGTGGCCGACCCGGTGCTGACCGATTCGAGCGGGCAGGGCGGCAGCTTTGCCGGGGGCCGGCGCATCGAGCGCGTGACCTATGTGTTCGAGGACTCGGGCCACTATGCCTTGCCGGCGGTGCAACTGCAGTGGCTCGATCCGCAGACGCGAAAGCCGGCCACGGCCCAGGCACCGGCCGTGGCGGTGCAGGTGAAGCCGGCCGCTCATGCGGGTGCGCGCATTGCGCCCGCGCTGCCCGTGGGCGCTGCGGCAAGGGCGACGCACAAGCCGTGGAACTGGATGCATCTGGGCCTCTGGCTGGCGGCGCTGGTCCTGCTTGGGGTGCTGGCATTTGCATTGCGCAGGCTGTGGCCACGCTGGCGCTTGCGTCGTGCGGCGCTGGCGGCTGCGCATGCCCAGTCCGATGGCGTCATGTTCGAGCGCGTGCTCGCGGCCTGCCAGGCCAGCGATGCAAAGGGCGCCCACCGGGCGTTGCTGGCCTGGTGCCAGGCGCATGCGGGCGCCGCGCCGCAGCAGTGGGCGGCGCAGCTGGACGACGCAGCACTGGCGGCGCAGCTCGACATGCTGCAGCGCCACCTGTACCGCAGCAGCACCGATGCCCCGGCCGCCTGGCCTGGCGGTCCCTGTGCCCAGGCGCTGCGCGACGCGCACCGGCGCTGGCGCGAACACCGCGCCGCACACGCGCCGGGCCGTCCCTGGGGCCGGCCGCTGCGGCCGCTGAACCCCTTCGGCTCCGGGTCCTGAGGCGCCCGCCCTGATGTTCGATCTCCACACTTTCAACGCCCGTTGACCTGGGGCCAGCGTGGCCGGTGGCTAGGGACAAGCCCCAGATGTGCGCGAATGTCGTGCGAAACCGTTCGATGATCGAACGCAAGGGCCTGCCTGGTCATTGTGAGCACCAATGGTCGCCGCCTAAAGTGCCTGCATGCGCCGATCCATTGCCACCGTGTCCCTCAGCGGCACGCTCCGTCAGAAACTGGAAGCCATTGCGGCTGCCGGCTTCGAGGGCTATGAGCTCTTCGAACCCGATTTCATCCAGTTCCAGGGCTGCGCCGCCGACCTGCGGCAGATCGGCTCCGACCTGGGCCTGACCCTGGAGCTGTACCAGCCGCTGCGCGATTTCGAAGGCATGCCGCAGGCGCAGTTCCAGCGCAGCCTCGAGCGCGCCGAGCGCAAGTTCGACCTGATGCAGCAACTGGGCGCGCAGTTGCTGCTGGTGTGCTCCAACACCTCGCCGCTGGTCATCGACGATCCGGCACTCGCGGCCGCCCAACTGCACGAGCTGGCCGAGCGCGCCGCCCGCCGCGGCCTTCGCATCGGCTTCGAGGCGCTGGCCTGGGGCCGAGCCACCTCGCGCTGGGCACAGGCCTGGGACATCGTGCAACGCGCGGACCATCCCGCGCTGGGCCTGATCCTGGACAGCTTTCACACGCTGTCGCTGCGCGACGATTTCGCCGGCATCGCGCAGCTGCCGGGCGAGCGCATCTTCTTCGTGCAGATGGCCGATGCGCCGCTGCTGGCCATGGATGTGCTGCAGTGGGCGCGCCATCACCGCTGCTTTCCGGGGCAGGGCGAGTTGCCCGTGTTCGACTTCTTCGAGCAGGTGCTGCGCAGTGGCTACCAAGGCACGCTGTCGCTGGAGATCTTCAACGACGTCTTTCGCGAGACGCCCAACCGCCGCACCGCGGTGGACGCCATGCGCTCGCTGCTGTTCCTCGAAAGCGAGATGCACCGCCGCCTGCCGTCGGCGCCTGCCGGGCTCGCCTTGTTCGAGCCGCCGCCCGCACCCGCACTGGACGGCATCCAGTTCATCGAGTTCGCGGCCGACGAGAAGGCGGCCCGGAACCTGGATGCGCTGTTCGGGCGCATGGGCTTTGCCCGCGCCGGCCAGCATCGTTCGAAGGCGGTGAGCCTGTACCGGCAGGGCGACATCCATTTCATCGTGAACGCGCAGCCGGGCTCCTACGCCAGCGAGCGGTTCGAGCAGGCGAGCGACTGCACCGTCTGCGCCCTGGGCATCGGCAGCCCCGAGCCGCAGCAGGCCGTGGCCCGTGCCACGCAGCTTCTCTCGCGCTGGCACGACAGCCCGGTGGGCCCGGGCGAGATGCGCGTGCCGGCCACGGTGATGCCGGGGGGCAACCTCATGCATTTCGTCGACACGCGCCTGGGCACGCTGGCGCTGTTCGAGACGGATTTCGCGGCGCAGCAAGACACGGCCGAAGCGGCCGGGGAACAGCGCCCGGGCCTGCAGTGCGTGGACCACGTGGCCCTGGCCCTGGCGCCCGACCAGCTGCACACCTGGATGCTCTTCGCTCGCGCCGTGCTGGGCCTGGAAGCGGGCGAGAGCCTGGAGCTGGCCGACCCCTTCGGCCTGGTGCAAAGCCGCGGACTGGCCAATGCCGGACGCAGCGTGCGCCTGGTGCTCAATGCCTCCACCAGCCAGAGCACGCAGATTGCGCGCGGCGTGTCCCAGCGCGGCGGCGGCACGGTGCACCACATTGCATTGGCCACGCAAGACATCTTCGGCGCCGTGGCGGCGCTGCGCGAGCGCGGCGTGCCTTTCGTGCCGATCTCGGACAACTACTACGACGACCTTCCGACGCGCCTGGACGTGGCGCCCGAACTGCTGGCGCGACTTCGCGCGCACGGCGTGCTGCTGGACCGCGCGAGCGGCGGCGACTACTTGCACGCCTACACGCCGCCCCTGGCCGGCGGCATCTTTTTCGAGCTGGTGCAGCGCGACGCCGCATATGACGGCTACGGCGCCGCGAACGCACCGGCACGCCTGGCTTCCCAGGCACAGCAGCAGGCGAGCTGACCGCCCGCCCGCTTTTTTTCCGCTCCCCCCCCCGCTGTCACACCCACAATCAGGAGACTGACCGATGGCCCACGCGCAATCGGCGCCGCAGGCGCATACCCAGCAACAGCAGTCGAAGAAGGCCGCCGCCAGCGGCTGGATCGGCTCGGCGCTGGAGTACTACGACTTCTTCATCTACGCCACTGCGGCGTCGCTGATCTTTCCGCAGATCTTCTTTCCCTCGGGCAATCCGAAGATCGCCATCATTGCCTCGCTGGCCACCTACGGCGTGGGCTACGTGGCGCGGCCCATCGGCGCCTTCGTGCTGGGCCACCTGGGCGACACGCACGGCCGCAAGAACGTGCTGCTCATCTGCATGTTCCTCATGGGCTTCTCGACCATGGCCGTGGGCCTGCTGCCCACCTACGCGCAAGTGGGCCTGTGGGCGCCGGCGCTGCTGGTGATCATGCGGCTGATCCAGGGTTTTGCGGTGGCCGGCGAGATCTCGGGCGCGAGCTCCATGATCCTGGAGCATGCGCCGTTCGGGCGGCGCGGCTTCTTTGCCAGCTTCACGCTGCAGGGCGTGCAGGCAGGCCAGATCCTGGCCGCCGCGGTCTTCCTGCCGCTGGCGCACTACATGCCCGAGGACCAGTTCAACAGCTGGGGCTGGCGCATTCCCTTCCTGCTGTCGTTCCTGGTGATCGTGGCCGGCTACATCATCCGCCGCGAAGTCGAGGAGACGCCCGCCTTCACCGAGGAAACCTCGCAGGGCGAGGTGCCCAAGTCGCCCATCGTCATGGCCTTCCAGGACAGCTGGCGCGACATGATCCGCGTGATCTGCATGGCGCTGATGAACGTGATCCCGGTGGTGGCCACGGTGTTCGGCGCGGCCTACGCAGTGCAGTCGGCCTACGGCATCGGCTTCAAGAAGGACATCTACCTGTGGATTCCGGTGCTGGGCAACATCCTGGCGGTGGTGGTGATTCCGATGGTGGGGAGCCTCTCGGACCGCATCGGCCGCAAGCCGCCGATCATCGTGGGCGCGCTGGCCTCGGGCCTGCTGTCCTTCGGCTACCTGTATGCCATCAGCATCCGCAACGTGCCGCTGGCCATTGCGCTGTCGCTGCTCATGTGGGGCATCGTCTACCAGGGCTACAACGCGGTGTTCCCCAGCTTCTACCCGGAGCTGTTCCGCACCCGCAGCCGCGTCTCGGCCATGGCCATCTCGCAGAACCTGGGCACCACCGTCACGGCCATGCTGCCGGCGCTGTTCGCTGCCGTGGCGCCTCCGGGGGCCACCAACATCTGGTTCACCGTGGGTGCGATGACCTTCTCGATCACGGTACTGGCCGCGCTGGCCTGTGCCAGTGCCCGTGAGACCTACCGCCTGCGGCTGCAAGACCTGGGCGACCCGAACGCGCAACCTGTGGCGCAAGCCGAATACGAGCGCGTGCGCCTGCAGTCGCAAGGCCGGGCCCACGTGGCGGTCTGAGGGGGCCCGGGTCTTGAAATAGATGGTGGCTTGCCTAAATCTAGGGTAAACCCTAAAATCGGGGCATCAACCAAAGGCCACCACCATGAATCAAGCTACCACCTACGTTCCGGCACGCCAATCTGAAGGTGCCGCTTCCGCTGTTGCCATGTTCCGCGAATTCGCGGCCGTCATGCCCATCGTCATCCTGTACAAGGCGGTGCGCACCGCGTTCGCAACGCGCTGAAAAACGCAATTCCATAAAAAGCCCGGGTCGTCCCGGGCTTTTTTTTGCCCGCTTCCTTTCAACGAGCTTTCAATGAGCTTTCATTGAATCCAACTGTGAGTGAAATGGATTCAATGGCGGGCGCTGCGCACTATTTGGCACCAGTGACTAAAGTCATCTTTACATTCCGGTCGCCTTAGGGGTTCCCCGATTCTTGATCCGAGTCAATTCTTGGCCGGGTGGCGCATTCTCACAATGCCCTCGCGCAGATGAAATGCGTGGCCCGACTGCCCATTGGCGGCAGGGCTTGCAAGGATGAGTTCATTTCCCCAATCTGGAGACCAACACAATGACTAGAGACAACACGTTGGCGACGATGGCGACCCGACCCGCTTCGTACCGATGGATGCAATTGCTGATGGGCATCGTCTGCATGGCGATGATTGCGAACCTGCAATATGGATGGACGCTATTCGTCAATCCGATTCAGGAAAAACACGGGTGGTCGCGCGCGGCAATCCAGGTGGCATTCACCATCTTCGTTCTCGCAGAAACCTGGCTCGTTCCGATTGAAGGCTACCTGGTGGACCGCTTCGGCCCGCGCCCCGTGGTGCTGGTGGGCGGCATCATGTGCGGCATCGGCTGGGTGCTCAACTCCTTTGCCGACTCGCTGGCGCTGCTGTACGTGGCTGCTGCCGTGAGCGGCATCGGCGCCGGCGCCGTCTACGGCACCTGCGTGGGCAATGCGCTCAAGTGGTTCCCCGACCGCCGCGGCCTGGCAGCGGGCCTGACCGCCGCAGGCTTCGGTGCAGGCTCGGCCCTGACCATCCTGCCCATCTCGGCGATGATCAAATCCAGCGGCTACGAATCGGCCTTCCTGTACTTCGGCATCGGCCAGGGCGTGGTGGTTGCGGTGCTGGCGCTGCTGCTGACCGATCCGCGCAACGTGGTGAGCTCGGCGCTCAAGGCCAAGGCGGGCCGTGGTTCCGAGAACCCTGCCGTGCCGCAGTCGCGCCGCGACTTCAAGCCTTCGGAAGTGGTGCGCTCGCCCGTCTTCTGGGTGATGTACTTCATGTTCGTCGTCGTGGCCGCCGGCGGCCTGATGGCCACGGCGCAGCTCGGCCCCATTGCCAAGGACTTCCAGATCGGCGACACGCCGGTGAGCATCATGGGCCTGGCGCTGCCGGCGCTGACCTTTGCGCTGGCCATCGACCGCGTGCTCAACGGCCTGACCCGCCCGTTCTTCGGCTGGGTGTCCGACCGCATCGGCCGCGAGCCGACCATGTTCTTCGCCTTCGGCCTGGAAGCCTTCGGCATCCTGGCGCTGTATCACTACGGCCAGAATCCGGTTCTGTTCGTCGTGCTGACGGGCCTGGTGTTCTTTGCCTGGGGCGAGATCTACAGCCTGTTCCCCTCGACCTGCGCAGACACCTTCGGCTCGGGCTACGCCACGGCCAACGCCGGCATGCTCTACACCGCCAAGGGCACGGCCTCGCTGCTGGTGCCGGTCTCCAGCGTGCTGGTGAGCATGACGGGCAGCTGGCATGTGGTGTTCATCGTGGCCAGCTCGCTCAATGCGCTGGCCGCGCTGATGGCCTGGTTTGTCCTGCGCCCGATGCGGCGCGCACATATCGCGGCGGCCAACGACGCGGTGCGCACCGGTGCCGCGCCCGCGTCCGAAGCGCCCGCGATGGCGCACTGATTCTCCGAAAAGAGCGCAAGAGAAGCGGCCCGCCTGTTGGCGGGCCGTTTTTTTTCGGTCTCGATGTCCACCTGCAGCGTTGGCCGCATGGCGTGAGGCCAAGAGGCCCAAAAATGCCAATGCTTTGGTTGTCGTTTCCCATAGACTGCCGAAGCGGCGGGCCATCCCGGCCTCCGTTCAACCGCAATGTCGGGAGAAGCGAGCATGGCTGGCGCCGACTACATCAGGGGTTTCGACGGGGTCCGGGCGGTGGCGGTCGTGATGGTGATGGTCCATCACGCACTGTGGCTGGTCTTCCCGGCCGCAGTGGACCTCGGCCGCCTGGGCGTCAGCCTGTTCTTCTGCCTGAGCGGCTGCCTGATCGTCGGAATTCTCCGGGCGGCCCGGGCGCGATGCGAAGAGGGCTCGAGCCAGGTCGGGCTCGAGCTGAAGAATTTCTATGTCAGGCGCATGCTCAGGCTGTCACCGCCGTACTTCCTGTACGTGACGGTGGCGCTGGTCCTCACCAGCCTGTGGCCGGCGCGCTTCGACTATTCGGGCTTCGCGTTCCACTACACCTACACCACCAATTTCTGGATCGGCCTTGTCCTGAAGGGATGGGGCAACAACTTCGGCCACTTCTGGTCCCTGGCGGTGGAAGAGCAGTACTACCTGGTGGCGGCGCCCTTGATACTGCTGGTCGGCCTGGCAAAGGGTGCCAAGGTCATGGGGGCCTTCATCGTCGTCGGGGTCTTGTCCTGCGTGGCGCTGTTCGTCATCGGGGTGCCCTGGATCACGATCTATACCTTCCCTACCGTCAATTTCGTGTTGATCTCCATGGGCGGCCTGCTGGCCATCTTCCGGCCCAGGCTGGGCGTGGCGAGCCTGGTGACGGGCGTGGTGCTGCTGGCGGCGGCGACCTTCGATCCATGGACCGAGCACATTGCCCAGGCGCTCATGCTTCCCGCCAATGGCGTGGCCATGCTGCTGCTCGGCCTGGGCTGCCCACTGGTGATCGGCTTCATCTTCTCGAAGCAGAAAAGTGCCGTTGTCGCTGCACTTGAAATGGCGCCGCTGCGGTGGATCGGAAAGCTCTCCTACGGCATCTATGTCTATCACGCGGTCATCCCGTTCAGGTCGGTGGGCGGCACGGCCATACCGGCACTCTGGGGTGGCAGCTACAACTTCGCGCTGGGCTATGCCCTGGGCACGGTGATGAACTTCGGCCTGACCTTCCTGGTGGCCTACCTGTCCTGGCGCTTCATGGAAAAGCCCTTCCTCAACCTCAAGACGAGATTCGAGGCCCACCGCGTTCCCGGGGGCGCCGGCGGCATGCCGGCCTACGCGCAGCAGCGCCAGCTGCCCTGAGCCCTAGGCGCTCAGCGCCTCGACCAGCTCGGTCTCGATGTCCATCTGCGAGCGCTGGCCCTGCAGTTCCGGGCCGCTGATGAGGAAGGTGTCTTCCACCCGCTCGCCCAGGGTCGTGACCTTGGCCAGCTGCAGGTTCAGGTGGTGCCTGGCCAGTACGCGCGCCACCGAGTAGAGCAGGCCGACGCGGTCGCTGGCCGAGATGTTGAGCACCCAGCGCTGCGCCTTCTCGTCGGGCACCAGCGTGACGCGGGTCTTGATCGGAAAGCTCTTCACCCGCCGCGACACGCGGCCGCGGCTGGGTGCGGGCAGCTCGCCCGGCTGGGTCAGCGCATGGGCCAGGTCGGTCTCGACCATGCTGATGAGCTCGCGGTAGTGGTCGGGCAGGAAGGTGGTCACCACCTGGAAGGTGTCCAGCGCGTAGCCGTTGCTGGCCGTGTGCACCTTGGCATCCAGGATGCTGAAGGAAGCATGGT
>JAFECZ010000101.1 GCA_018241905.1 Pseudomonadota bacterium | reverse complement strand
CACCAACGGCGACGCGTCCGCCGCCCGGCTGGCACGGCTGCTGTCGGCCGAGATCGAGCTGACCGCCGGCACGCCGGCGCGTGCCACGCCCTGGATCGACGCCAAGTCCAAGGAGCGCCCGGAGGAGCTCCAGGCCGCGCAGTGGGCGGTGGCGAGCCGCCAGAGCGCCGCCCAGATGGCGCCCATCGTCCAGGGCCTGCGCGACCGCGTTGCCCGCGATCCCGGCGACGTGGGCGCCTGGCGCACGCTCTCCGCGCTCTACAACGCCCAGAACGAGCCGCTGCGCGCCATCCGTGCCGAGGCCGAATCCAACGTGGCCATGCTCGACTATCCGGCTGCGCGCGACCGCTTCAAGGCCGCACAAGACCTCGCGCGCCAGATGGCCGAGGGCAAGCCGGGCCTGCCGCCGCTGGACCACTACGAGGCATCGATCATCGACACGCGTGCGCGCGAAATCGACGCGCGCCTGCGCCAGCAGATGCAGGACGAGCGCGACCTTCCCAGGTAGACCAGGTAGCAGCAGTAGAGAGTGAGCCGGGGGCGCCCGCTCAGGCGGGCGACTTCGCCAGTGCCGCGTCGATGATGAGGCCCAGCGCCGAATAGATCAGCGACCCCAGCAGCGCGGCCCAGAACCCGGCCACGTGAAAGCCGGTGAGCAGCCCCGACGCCGACCAGAACATCAGCGCGTTGATGACGAACAGGAACAGGCCCAGCGTCACGATGGTGACCGGCAAGGTCAGCACCACCAGCACCGGCCTGAGCACCGCATTGAGCAGCCCGATGACGGCTGCCGCAATCATGGCCGAGCCGAAGCTGTTGACCTGCACGCCGCTGTAGACGTAGGCCACCGCAAGCAGCGCCACGGCGCTGAGAAGCCATTTGAGGACGAGTCGCATCGGCGCAGGATAGCAGCACCGATGCGCGGGAAGGGCGTTTATTCGCCGAACTGAAGCGCCAGCACGAAGAGGGCGCTCAAGCCGCCGATGCCGCCCAGCGCGCCCTTCCAGCGCCCGTGCGTGGGCGAGGGAGCGGGCGCCTGCGTAGGTGCCAGCGGCTCGAGGGCGACGCCAACCTTGGGCCGCCGCGCGTCCACCACCGTGGCGGCGGCGCCGTGGCGCAGCTTGAGTTCGCGCGCCAGCTCGGACAGCGGCCCCTTGGCCAGCACCGGCGTGACCTGGCAGTCGCCCTGGCTCAGCAGCGGCAGCAAGTGCTCCTGCGTCTTGGCGAACCACTTGGCCCGCCAGTTCTCGCGCGCACTGTGGCTGACCCACTTGCTGATGCGATGGGTCATGCGCGGCGCGCAAGCCACCAGGATCCAGTGCACCGTGCCCGAAGGCGCCGGGTTGGTGGGCACGTGCAGCCTGAGCTGGTCTCGGGCATAGGCCGCGTCGTCGACGAACAGGATGATGGTTTCCAAGGTGTGCTTTCGACGAAATTGTTTGTTGATTGTTCAGTGCTCTCGCGACGGCTCGTGGGCCGCTGCCGCGATTTGTGCCGGCTCTTCGTGGCGCGACTTCTTGCGGGTGGCCAGCCAGGCCAGGCCCAGCACCAATACGATACAGCCAGCTTCCACCGCGTAGCGCAACGCCATGACAGGGTTTTCCTTGGTGCCGAACACATCGGCGAGCATCGGCTCTGTCACGATCATCTTGGCGGCCGTGTAGGCCAGCACGCCGGCGCCGATGTACATGATGGCCGGGAAGCGGTCCACCAGCTTGAGCACCATGGAGCTGCCGAACACCACGATCGGCACGCTGATCAGCAGGCCGATGACCACCAGGTCGAAGGAGCCATGCGCCGCGCCGGCCACGCCCAGCACGTTGTCCACGCCCATCAGCGCGTCGGCCACGATGATGGTCTTCATGGCGCCCCAGAAGGTGGTGGCGGCCACGCCGTGCTCGTCGTGGTCGTCGCCGTTGGCAACCAGCTTGTAGGCAATCCACAGCAGGCCAAGGCCGCCGACCAGCAGCAGGCCCGGCACCTTGAGCAGCCAGACCACGCCGATGGTCATGACCGAACGCACCACGATGGCACCCACGGTGCCCCAGACGATGGCCTTTGTCTGCAGGTGCTTGGGCAGCGCGCGCGCGGCAAGGGCGATGACGATGGCGTTGTCGCCCGCCAGGACCAGGTCGATCAGGATGATGGCCAGCAGGGCAGACCACCAGGGTGCGCTCATGAATTCCATTGAAGAAAACTCCGTTCGTAGTGACTTGACGAGATGCTTTTCGATCTCTGTGCCAAGTCGGTTGGAGTGTTTGATGCTGCGAGGCGGCCGGTTGAACTCCGGGACCTCGAAAGGGGCAACACTTCGACCAAACCTGGCGCAGGTTTCAATCGAAGGTCTCGCTCAGCCTGCCGCAGGCAAGACACCTGCGGCCTACCCAGCAGGCCGGGAGCACATGGCTCCGTATTGACGACCTGCCGATACCCGGTACCGGCTTCTGCCGATGCCCGGACGGGAGCTACTCCCCTTCGCAAACGTGAATTAAAGCATCGCCAAGATGGCCTTGCAAGTGGAAAAACCTTGGCGCTTCAAGAGAAATGGCCTTGCAACGCCGGTGTTTACTGGTTGTGATGCTATGAAAAGAGGAGCTATCGAAAGTACTGGCCTGGCAGCCTTATCATTCGCGCCCAGCTTTTTTTCGCATCATGGCCGCCATTCACATCACCGACATCGAGGCCGCCATCAACTACTGGCGCGAGCGCAAGCCGTCGCCCGACGGCGTCACCCTGGCCCCGGAGATCCGTGCGCTGGCCGAGGTCTATGCGCTCATGGTGTTCCATCATGAAGACGAGGCCGACGAATTCGGCTTTCCCGCCAAGGCCTGGGCCGCGTGGGAGTCCTGGTACCACACCACCCCCGACACGCCCTGCATTGCCATTTGCTCCACCAGCCAGGGCGACGACGAATGCAAGGGCTGCGGTCGCACCTTCGACGAAGTGCAGCACTGGCCGGCCATGACGCCGGTGGAAAAGCGCGCCACCTGGCGCCGCATCACCATGCAGGACACCGCCTGGCGCTTCAACCGCTATGCCGAGCGCGCCCGCGAGTCCGACAAGGTGGCCGCGCCCTCCGAGGCGGGCGGCTGAAGAACGAAAGACACCATGCGCCGCCTCGCCCAAGCACCCAACCTGGCCATTGCCACGCTGTGGGCCGATGCCTTGCGGGCGCAGGGCATCGGCGCGTCGGTGCAGCGCGAATTCCTGGCCGCCGCGGCCGGGCAGTTGCCGCCCGACCAGTGCCTGCCCGAGATCTGGGTGGAAGAAGACGAGCAGCTCGAGCGTGCCGGGCAGTTGCTTGCCGAGCTGCGCCAGCCCACGCAGCGCCGCTGGCATTGCGCATGCGGCGAGCTGGTGGAGGGCGGTTTCGAACAGTGCTGGCGCTGCGGCGCCATGATGCCGGCCGGCTGAGGGCCGGCCAGGCTACTTCCAGCGCAGCGGCTCGATGTCGATGCTGCGCGACGCGTCGCCCAGCATCAGCACGCCTTCCTGGATCGTGGCCTGCAGCTGCATGCTGCGCTGGGCGCATGCGGCCAGCTCCTGCGCCGTGGCGGCCGGCACGCGGTACACATGCAGGTTGGTGGGGCGGGTGAGCTTGTTCTCGATGCCGCGCCACCAGACGTCGGCCGCGTGCCCGTACGCGTACAGCAGCACCTCGTCGGCCTTGCCGCAGGCCTTGGCCAGGGGCTTTTCCTCGGGCTGGCCGACTTCGATCCACACGCGCATGCGGCCGGTGAAGTCGCGCAGGTACACGTCGGGGTCGTCGGGGTTCGACAGGCCGGCGCCAAAGCCCAGCGTGCCGTCGCCCGCGCACACGTCTTGCAGCTTGTACGCGTTGAGGGCCAGCGCCACCAGCCGCATCATCATGCGTTCGTCGGTTTCGCTGGGGTGGCGCGCGAGGGTCAGCGCGTGGTCGGCGTAGTAGCCGTGGTCGATGTCGGCAACGGCGAGATTGGCTTTGAAGACCGTGGACTTGAGTGCCATGTGCGGTTCGGGCGCCTTACTTGGTGCCTTCGAGCCGCCGCGCCAGTTCGGTCGCCTTGCCGGTGTAGCTGGCCGGTGTCATGGCCAGCAGCCGGTCCTTCTCGGCCTGCGGGATTTCGAGCGAGCGGATCAGCCCGTGCAGCGCCTCGGCCGTCACCGTCTTGCCGCGCGTGACTTCCTTGAGTTGCTCGTAGGCGCCTTGCACGCCGAAGCGCCGCATCACCGTCTGGATCGGCTCGGCCAGCACTTCCCACGAAGCGTCCAGGTCGGCTGCCAGGGCTTCTTCGTTCAGCTCCAGCTTGCCCAGGCCGGTGGCCAGGCTGGCGTAGGCGAGGGTGGCGTAGCCGAAGGCCACGCCGATGTTGCGCAGCACCGTGCTGTCGGTCAGGTCGCGCTGCCAGCGGCTGACGGGCAGCTTCTCGCTCAGGTGGCGCAGGATGGCGTTGGCCAGGCCCAGGTTGCCCTCGGCGTTCTCGAAGTCGATCGGATTGACCTTGTGCGGCATGGTGGATGAGCCGATCTCACCCTTCTTCAGCCGCTGCTTGAAGTAGCCCAGGCTCACGTAGCCCCAGACGTCGCGCGAGAAGTCCACCAGGATGGTGTTGGCGCGCGCCACGGCATCGAACAGTTCGGCCATGTAGTCGTGCGGCTCGATCTGGATGCTGTAGGGCTGGAAGGCCAGGCCCAGGCCCAGCGGCGCCGGCGTCTCGATCACCTTGCGGCTGAAGGCTTCCCAGTCGAAGTCGGGCCAGGCCGCGATGTGCGCGTTGTAGTTGCCCACTGCGCCGTTCATCTTGCCCAGAAGCTGCACCGAGGCGATCTGCGCGCGGGCCTTGGCCAGGCGCACCGCCACGTTGGCGATTTCCTTGCCCACCGTGGTCGGGCTGGCGGTCTGGCCGTGGGTGCGCGAGAGCATCGGCACGGCGGCAAAGTCGCGCGCCATGTTGCCCAGGGTGGCCAGGATGCCGTCCAGCGCGGGCAGCAGGACGCTTTCGCGCGCCGCCTTGATCTGCAGCGCATGGCTGGTGTTGTTGATGTCCTCGCTGGTGCAGGCGAAGTGGACGAACTCGGCGGCGGATTCCAGTTCGGGACGCGCCTCGAACTTGGACTTGATCCAGTACTCGACCGCCTTCACGTCGTGGTTGGTGGTTTTCTCGATGTCCTTGATGGCCCGGGCATCGGCTTCGGAGAAATTGGCCACCAGCCCCAGCAGGTACTTGCGGGCACCGCCCGTGAGCGGCTTGAATTCGGCAAAACCGGCGTCCGACAGGGCGATGAACCAGGCCACTTCCACCTGGACGCGACGGTGCATGTAGCCCTGTTCGCTCATCAGGGGCCGCAGGGCGGCGAGCTTGGCGGCATAGCGGCCGTCAAGGGGAGACAGGGCAGAAACTGTGGAAAGACTCATGCCCCAATTTTAAGTTGCGGCTTGCGCAACGGGCGTTCCACCTAGAATCAAAGCGCTAAAGACCGTCAACAAGACGTCCCGGAGAGAAGAGAGATAACGCATGAAATTGATCGGATCCGCCGCCAGCCCGTTCGTACGCAAGGTCCGAGTCGTCATGGCCGAGAAGCGCCTGGACTACCAGTTCGTCCAGGAAAACGTCTGGGCCGACGACACCACCATCGCCCACTCCAATCCGCTGGGCAAGGTGCCCTGCCTGATCATGGAGGGCAGCGAAGCCATGTTCGATTCGCGTGTCATCGTCGAATACCTCGACACGCTGTCGCCGGTGGGCAAGCTCATTCCCTCGCAGGGCCGCGAGCGCGCCGAGGTCAAGACCTGGGAAGCGCTGGCCGACGGGGTGATGGACGCCGGCATCCTGTGGCGGCTGGAAGCCACCTGGCCCAAGCGCGCCGACGGCGAGCGCAGCCAGGCCTGGATGGACCGCCAGCGGGGCAAGGTGCTGGGCGGCATCTCCGCCATGTCCAAGGGCCTGGGCGACAAGCCCTTTTGCAGCGGCATTCACCTGAGCCTGTCGGACATCGCCGTCGGCTGCGCCCTGGGCTGGGTGAGTTTTCGCTTCCCTGAAATCGATTGGCGCACCGAATTCGGCAACCTGGACCGCCTGCATGAAAAGCTCCTGCAGCGCCCCAGCTTTGCCGACACGCAACCAGCCTGAGCGTTTCGACCGCCCCCAATGAAAAAGGCGCCCGAGGGCGCCTTTTCTTTTCTTGTTTCTTGCGTGTGGCCAGGCCACCGATACAAAAGTGCCGCGAAGCGCCCCGAAACGAAGGAGGGAGGGAGGGAGGAGGAGAAGAGTCGCTTCAGGATTTCGACCGGGCGCGGGGTTGCCCCGGAAGACTTCGCGGCACGAAAACCGTCGCAGCAAGGCTGCTTGCACAGTATGAGGCAGCAATCTTTTGCCGGTTCCCGCTCGCGTGGTAAGTAAATGCTACCGAAATGTCATCCGAGGTCGGATCGTTCCTGAATGCTTCAATTGGCATGCTGGGCCAGCTCCTTTTGCAGCGCGCCGAGCAGTTTCCGGTCATCGGGCTCGGTCAGGCTCGAATAGGCGGCCACCACCTTGCCGTCGCGGCCCACCAGGTACTTGTAGAAGTTCCACTTGGGCGTGGTGCCGGTCTGGCGCGCCAGTTCCTTGAACAGCGGGTTGGCGTCGTTTCCGCGCACGGCGGACTTGACGAACATCGGGAATTTCACCCCGAAGGTGTTCTCGCAGAAGTCCGCCACTTCCTTGTTGCTTCCGGTTTCCTGGGCGAAGTCGTTGGACGGGAAGCCCAGCACCACCAGGCCGTCGGCGCGGTATTTCCTGTCCAGGGCCTCCAGGCCCTCGTACTGCCGCGTGAAGCCGCAAAAGCTCGCGGTGTTCACCACCAGCAGCACCTTGCCCGAGTACTGGCAAAGCGACTGCGGCTTCTCGTCCTGCAGCCGGTCGAAGCTCTGGCGCAGCAAGGGCGGGCAGCTGGCCGGGTAGCCGGCGGGAGCAGCCGCGGCGGGCTGCGGCGGGGCCGCCTGGCCCTGGGCGGCGCCGGCCAGGACGAGCAGGGCCGCACCGGCGGCAGTGGCGAGCAGTCGGAATCGGCTTGGCATGGCAAATCTCCAACGGGAGGCAAAAACGATTGGAAAGGCCTCAGAAAGGCAGATTGCGGCAGTTTAAAATCCGTTAGCTTAAGAAAGACCCAAAATGCTGTATCCGGAACTCTTCAGGCAACTCGAATCCGTCCGCTGGGACATGGATCGGGATATCCCCTGGCAGTCCTTCGACGCCAGCCGCCTGACCGAAGAGCAGGCCCAAACCATCAAGATGAACGCCATCACCGAGTGGGCGGCACTGCCGGCCACCGAGATGTTCCTGCGCGACAACCGGCACGACAGCGATTTTTCCGCTTTCATGTCCATCTGGTTCTTCGAGGAGCAAAAGCACTCGCTGGTGCTGATGGAATACCTCAAGCGCTTTGCCCCGCAGCATGCGCCCACCGAGCAGGAATTGCACGAGGTGCGATTCGACTTCGACCCGGCACCGCCGCTGGAAACCCTCATGCTGCATTTCTGCGGCGAGATTCGCCTGAACCACTGGTACCGCCGCGCTGCCGAGTGGCACACCGAGCCGGTCATCAAGCACATCTACACCACGCTCAGCCAGGACGAAGCCCGCCACGGCGGCGCCTACCTGCGCTACATGAAGCGCGCGCTGGAAAAGTTCGGCGACGATGCCCGCGGCGCCTTCACCAAGGTGGGCGTGCTCATGGCCAGCGCGCGCCGCACGGCCCAGGCCCTGCACCCGACCAACCTGCACGTGAACAAGGCGCTGTTTCCCAACGACACCATCCAGAGCCGCATGCCCGACCCCAACTGGCTCGAGCACTGGCTGGACAAGCAGATCAAGTTCGACGCCGTGTGGGAAGGCAAGGTCGGCGACCGCATCCTGCACAACCTGAGCCTGCTGATGAACCGCAGCTTCAAGACCGTGCAGGAGCTCAATCGCTACCGCAAGGAACTGGCCGCCACGCTGGCCCCCAAGGCCGTCTACCAGGGCGCCTGATTTCCCCTGGGCGGGCGAACCTGCCCGCCTTCTGTCACAAAGCGGCATCCGCAAACGTCTTGCACGCATGGACGCCGCCACCCGAGCCTTCGACAACCTTCGCCCGCGCCTGATGGGCATTGCCTACCGCATGCTCGGGTCCGTGGCCGAGGCGGAAGAGGTGGTGCAGGACGCCTGGCTGCGCTGGCACGAGGCCGCCAAGGACGCACTGCAAAGCGCCGAGGGCTGGCTGGTTTCGGTGGTCACGCGCCTTTCCATCGACCGGCTGCGCGCGGCCAAGGTTCGGCGAGAACACTATGTGGGCACCTGGCTGCCCGAGCCCCTGGTGAGCGATGCGCCCGCGTCGCCCGAACAACTGCTCGAACGCGCCGACAACCTCTCGGTCGCTTTTCTCGCCCTCATGGAGCGGCTCACGCCCGAGGCGCGCGCCGCCTTCCTGCTGCGCGAGGTGTTCGATTCGGACTACGACGAAGTGGCCCGCGTGCTCGGCAAGAGCGAGGCCGCCTGCCGCCCAGCTGGTGCACCGCGCGAAGGCGCAGCTGCGCGACGAGCGCCCGCGCTTTTCGGTCGACCGTGCCACGCACGAGCGTCTTCTGCGCAGCTTTGCGCGGGCCGCGATGAAGGGCGACCTGCACGAGATCAAGGCCCTGCTGGCCGAGCAGGCCGAGCTGGTGGGCGACGGTGGCGGCAAGGTACCCAGCTTCGGCAAGGTGCTGCAAGGGCGCGACCGGCTCGCGCACCTGTACTACGCAGTCGCGCTGCGGGCCCGCGGCTCGCTGCAGATGGTGCTGGCCGAGGTCAACGGCATGCCGGGCCTGCTGCGCTATGTGGATGGCGAGCTCGAATCGGTGCAGTCCTTCGAGACCGACGGCCGTTACATCGTGCGCATCCATTCGCAGCGCAACCCCGACAAGCTGCTGCGCGTGCGGCCGATCTGAGCGCGCAGGTTTGTCACAAGCCCGGGTGCCGGGCCGTCTTGTGGGTGTAGTTCAACAAAAGGACATCCATCATGACCCAAGACATCCAAACGAAAGCGCGACTGCCCTGGCACCAGCTGGCCCCGCAGGCCTACAAGGCCATGGGCGGCGTCGCGGCCGCGCTGGCGGACTCCACGCTGGGCACCCGGCTCATCGACCTGGTCCAGCTGCGTGTCTCGCAGATCAACGGCTGTGCCTACTGCGTCGACAAGCATGCGCGCGACCTGCTCAAGCTGGGCGAAGACCTGCAGCGCATCAACAGCCTGGTGACCTGGCACGAAGCGGGCCTGTACGACGCGCGCGAGCGCGCCGCGCTGCAATGGGCGGAAAGCCTGACGCAGGTGGCGCACACCCACGCGCCCGATGCCGACTTCGAGCAACTGCGGGCGCATTTCGACGACCGCGAGATCGCCGAGCTGACCCTGGTCGTGGCGATGATGAACGCCTGGAACCGCATGGGCGTGGGCATGCGAATGCCCGTGGTGCCCAAGGCGCTGCAGCCCGCTTGAACCCTACCGGCGCTCCAGAACCATCGGCGAGAGCTGCAGGCTGGCGCGCAGCTGCTCGGCCGTGCCCTGCGCCGCATCGCGCGATGCAAATGGCCCGGCCTGCACGCGGTACAGGCCGCGCTCGTTGAATACCTTGAGCTGCGGCCCCAGTGCTGGCAGACCGCGCGCCGCCTGCTCGCGCAGGCCGCTGGCGCCGCCGGGCTGGCTGAACGCGCCCAGCTGCACCCAGAAGCCGGCGCTGGGCAGGTCGGCGCCCGGCGTTGCAGCCGCAGCCGCAGCCGCAGCCGCCGGCGCCGGCGCTGGCGCCGCGGCGGGCGTGAGTGGTGCCAGTGCCGGCAGCGGCGTGCCTTCGGGCTGGGCCGCGGCCATTACCGGCGCGGTGGCCACGGCAGAGGCCACCATGGCGCTGGGCACCGCGACGCCGCCGGCGTCGCTCGGCGGCGGCTGCTGCACGGGCAACGGTCGCGGCGCGACGGCGAAGACGCTGTCCTGCGATCCATTGCGCTGCCAGGTGCCGGCGCGGATCTCGTCGTTGGTCAGGCGCTCGATCTCCACCGGCGCCACGCCGCGCAACAGGTCCAGCTTGGACGCTGCCGCGTAGCTCAGGTCGATGATGCGCCCGTCGTGGAAGGGCCCGCGGTCGTTCACGCGCACGATGGCCTCGCGTCCGTTGGCCGGGTTGCGTACGCGCACGTAGCTGGGCAGCGGCAGGGTCTTGTGCGCCGCCGTCATGGCGTACATGTCGTAGGGCTCGCCGCTGGCGGTGGCGCCGGCATGGAACTTGGTGCCGTACCAGGAGGCCAGGCCGCTCTCGCGAAAAGGCCGGTCGTCGGTGATCGGAACGTAGCTGCGGCCCAGCACGGTGTAGGGCTTGGCGGTGCCCCCGCTGCTGCGGATGTTTTCTACCCTTGGCTGCGCGTCTTGCAGCTGCGAAAGATCGGCGGGCGGCTGCGCGGGTCCGCCATCCCGGCCGCTGCGCGGACCGCTGGCGCAGCCCGCCAGCAGCATGCCCAGTGCGGCAATGAGCGCGAACCCGGCGGCAGTGTCGAACCTGGCGGCGCGCAGGTTCGAACTACGGCAGCCGGGGTGCAGCGCCTCAGCCAAACACCGCCTTCCACAGGTCGAGCATGGCTTCACGCTCGCTGACCAGCGTGCTCAGGGGCAGCTGCGTCGACTCTTCGTTGAGCCGCAGGCGGTGCTGCACGCGGCGCAGTTCGCGATAGGCCGAGCCGGCCCGCTGGCCCACGCCCGGCGGCAGCAAGCCAGCCTGCTCGGCCCGCAGCAGCAAGGCGATGTTGCCCACGTTGGGAATGAGTTCCGGATGCCGGGCCGATTCGGACAGCACCAGGAACTGCACCGCGAACTCGGCATCCACCATGCCGCCACTGCTGTGCTTGACGTCGAAGCGGTCGGCCTTGACCGGGTGGGCGGCGCGCACCTTCTCGCGCATGGCCACGATCTCGGCCTTGAGCGACGCCACGTCGCGCGGCGCGGTGATGACGGCCTCGCGCACCTTGTCGAAGCGTTCGCCCAGCGAGGGCTCGCCGCCGGGCCGCGAGGACGCGTCAGTGCCGAGCGTGGGGGCGGTATTGCCGCCCAGAACAAAGCGCGCACGCGTCATGGCCTGGTGCTCCCAGGTCCAGGCGGTGTTGCTGCCGCGGCCCAACTGGTACTTCTCGTAGGCCTCGAAGCTGGTGGTGAGCAGGCCCGAGTTGCCGTTGGGTCGCAGCGCGGTGTCGATCTCGAACAGGTCGCCCTCGCGCAGCTTCACCGTGAGCCAGTTGATCAGCTTGCGCACATAGGCCGCGTAGACCTCGGGCGCGCGCTCGTCGTCGTCGTCGTAGACGAACACGATGTCCAGGTCGCTGCCGTAGCCCAGCTCCTTGCCGCCCAGCTTGCCGTAGCCGATGATGGCGAACTGCGGCGACTCGCGATGGCGGTTGCGCACATGCTCCCAGCACCAGCGCGCCGTGGTGCGCAGCGTGGCGTCGGCCAGCGCGCTCAGGTCGTCGGCCACTTCTTCCACCGTGATGCGGCCCTCGACGTCGCGCGCCAGCGTGCGGAACATCTCGGCATGGTGCGCGCGGCGCAGTATGTTGAGCTGCTCTTCCTCGTCGGCCTCGCCGGTGCTGTGCAGGGCCGAGCGGCGCTGCTCCAGTTCGACTTCGAATTCCGCGGCGTTGAAGCGGCTGGTCAGCATCTGGTTGCTGGCCAGCTCGTCGATCACGCCCGGGTGCTTCATGAGATAGCGCGCGGGCCACTTGGCCGCGCCCAGGATCCGCAGCAGGCGCTCTTGCACCGCAGGCCGCTCGACCAGCAGCGCCAGGTAGCTTTCGCGGCGGAACAGCGGCTCGATCCAGTCGGCCCAGCGCAGCGCGGCATCGACGTGGTTGGGCGTCTGCCCCGCGGCGTCGCCGTCGGGCTCGGAGCCCAGCCACTGGCCGGTGCGGCGCACCAGCTGGCGCAGGCGCGCCTGCGCCTCGTCGCGCATGGCCAGCACCCGCGGGCTGTCGCACCACTGGCGTACGCGTTCGCCGAAGGCAGGCGGCAGCTCGTCGACCAGTTCGGACAGGTCTTCCGGTGTGGGCGCGTTCTGCTTGCCGTTGGTGCTGCAGCGTTTGCCGTTGCACTTGCCGTTGCTCTTCTCGCTGCCGCCCAGCAGCTTGTCGAATTCCTGCGCAACAAACTCGCGGTGCGTGTCGAGCTGGCTCAGGAAGTCGCAGCAGTCCATGTAGCCCAGCGCGGCGGAGATCCAGTGCTGGTCTTCGTCGCTTACCGGAAGCACGTGGGTCTGCTGGTCGTCCAGGTACTGAATTCGGTGCTCGACCCGGCGCAGGAAGACGTAGGCCGCCGCCAGCGCATCGGCCGTGGCCTGCGGCATGAGCCCGGCTGCGGCCAGGCGCTGCAGGGCATCGAGCGTGGGGCGGGTGCGCAGCTCGGGAAACTGGCCGCCGCGCACCACCTGCAGCAGCTGCACGGTGAATTCGATTTCGCGGATGCCGCCGCGCGACAGCTTCACGTCGTTCGCGCGCTCGGGCCGTCCGGCGCTGCGGCGCGCCGCCTGGTCGCGGATCTGCTGGTGCAGCGTGCGCAGCGAATCGAACACGCTGTAGTCGAGGTAGCGGCGGAATACGAAGGGCAGCACGACCTGGCGCAAGCCCTGGGCGGAGGGGTCCTTCACCGCCTCGCGCGGGGCCACGATGCGGCTCTTGAGCCAGGCAAAGCGCTCCCACTCGCGCCCCTGCACCTGCAAATACTCTTCCAGCGCATCGAGCGACACCACCGGCGGGCCCGAGTTGCCGTTGGGCCGCAGCGCCAGGTCGACGCGGAACACGAAGCCGTGCTCGGTCACGTCGCCCACCAGCGCATAGATGCGCTTGACCACGGCGGCAAAGTATTCCTGGTTGGACACCCGGTTCATGCGGTGTTCGTTGCCGGCCGTTTCGCCGGCCTGGTCGAACACGTAGATCAGGTCGATGTCGCTGGACACGTTGAGCTCGCGCGCGCCCAGCTTGCCCATGCCGATGACCCACAGGCGCGCGCGCTGGCCGTTCTCGCCGATGGGCGCGCCGTGCACCAGCTCGAGCTCCTGCTCGGCGTGCCTGCAGGCTGTGTCGAGGGCGAACTCGGCCAGTTGCGTCACGGCGGTGGTGACCA
>JAFECZ010000100.1 GCA_018241905.1 Pseudomonadota bacterium | reverse complement strand
TGCATCGGCTGATTGGGCGGCAGCGACATCAGGGCGCGCAGTTCGGCCTGCGCAAATTCCAGGTCTTGCCGGCGCTGCGTGAGCAGCGACACCGAGTCGAGCAAGGCGCGCTGGTAGGCCAGGATCTCCTGGCGCGGCAGCAGCCCGCGGTCTTGCGCCTCGCGCGCCTGGCGCAGTGCGTCATTGGTGCGCGCCAGCAGCCCGTCGACCTGCGGCAGCAGGCGCTGGGCGCCGAGCGCGCGCCAATAGGCACTGCGCACATCCTGCAGAACGTTCTGTGCAACCTTGCGGCGGCGCTCCTCGGCCATCAGGATCTGGTCGTTGCGCTGCGCGGTGCGGTAGTAGCCCACCGCAAAGTCGAGCGTGCTCCAGCTCAGGCCGAGGCCTGCAATGTTGTGATAGCGCTCTTCCGAGGTCGAAGGCCGCAGGCTCACCTGCCGGTCTTCGATGCCGATGGAGGTACCGCCCGAGTCGTTGCTGCGGCCGGTGCGGCCGGCAGAGGCCACCAGTCGCGGCAGCATCTCGTGGCTGGACACGTCGCGCAGGTTGGCCGACAGCGCGCTCTCCATCAGCTTGAGGCGGTAGTCCAGGTTGTACTTCAGGGCGCGCGCCGCGGCCTCGTAGAAACTGATGGGCCCGGTAACCGGCTCCTGGTCCGCATACATCTTGACCTGGTCGGCCTTGGCGCGGGCGCTGTTCTCGTCTTCGGTATAGGGCTGCTCCTTGACGACCGACGTGCATGCGGCGAGGAGCAAGGCAACGCACAACGAAATGGGGGTCTTCAATGTCTGCATGGGCATAGGCTTCTTCTGCTTCTTTCCTGGTGAATGGCGGCATGGAAAGGCCCGAGCGGGGGGACCGGGCCGCAAGTACGTGGCGGCACCTGCGCTAAGAGGGGCCGCCGTCCGGCCGCACCGGCGAAATCTGCAACTGAAAGACGCCTGGGCCGCCGTGCCCGGCAGCCGGAACCGCTGCGCTGCGGTTCGGCACAAGAGCGGATCGGATCCGCGACGCGAAAACACTCATCCATCATCCCCCTGCCGTCCTTGTTTCGTCGTTGGCGCAACAGCAGCGCCGAAGGCCGAGCGCATGATCACATCGACGGCTGGAACAGCACAAGTACTACAAGTACTACATGCACCGCGCGAGCCTTGCACTCTGCGAGGCGGAGGATACCCGAGTTCGACTCGGACCAAGACACGGCAATGCGCGGCTGCACGGCCTGCGCGAGCGCCGAGCTTTCAGCGCATGCCGCGCTGTGCGAGCTGCAGATTGCCGCCGGTGGTGTTGAAGGAAATGGTCGGCGCGCTGAAGTCGCTCAGCGGTGCGCCCAGGCCGATCTCGCCGCTGCCATGCAGCACGCACTCTTCGCGGCGCAGCGCAATTTCGCCGCTGGCGCCGGCCGTGCCATGAAAGCGCACCCAGGTGCCGTAGGTGCTCACGTCCACCAGCACGCAACTGCCGTTGCGTGCCTCGATGCGCGCATGCAGACGCGAAACGCGCGGGTCGTTCACCACGAACTGTGCCTCGTCCACGCGCCCGAGATGAATGGGCAGCTCGGCCGCGCGAAACAGCGTGCGCACGTCGAGCCAGCTCAGCTCGATCTGGCCGAAGGTTGAATCGGGGATGCGCGGCGGCGGCACGAGCGTGGCCGGCATGGTGAGGAAGTCGGAGACCTCGTCCTGCCAGTCGACCCGGTAGACCACCGGCATCTCGTTCTTGCCGCGGATGTTGATGGGCCCGAGGTTGCGGTGCCGGCAATCGATGGCGCCCAGGTCGTCGATGACGGCCTCGGTGGCCCAGATCTGGCTGGGCCCTGCGAGGTCGCTCAGGCGGGACGCCAGGTTGACCGCATCGCCGTAGCAGTCGCCGTCGACCTCCACCACTTCACCGCTGGCCACCCCGATCTGCAGTTCCATCCGCAGGGGCGCGGGCCAGGTCTGCAGGCGCTTGTGATGATTGCGCTGCAATTCGAGCACCGCGGTGGTGGCCGATCCGCCATTGGGGAAGACGGCAAAGACGCCGTCGCCCAGGGATTTGACGACGCGGCCGCCATGCATTTCGCACACGCCGCCGATCCACTGGATCAGGCGCGTGACCGTCTCGGTGGCTCGCGCGTTGCCGATGGCTTCGAACACGCGCGTGCTGCCGGTCAAATCGGCAAAGACAACCGTGGTTTGAGAGCCCATGTAGTGCTAGAGATGCTTCCTCGCAATCGCGCACGGCCATTATGGCAAATAGTCACATTCGCGAAGGGAATGTGCACAAAAGAGCTTGCGAATGGCCCGAAAGCTGTGGCATTTGGTGACTGGACGCAACACAAAGCTCCAATCGCAGCCTACCCGAATCCTGGAGTAACAGCTCTCCTCAAAAAGTAGTACGAAGGTTGCCATTCATGTGAAACCCGATGAGCAAATGTGTGAAGTATGTTGTTTTTAAACATGATTTGCTGCTTGCACGCTTGTGCCCCCGGCCCCTCCCACATTAGTCTGCGCGCAAGAGTTAACGTTCTTTTACCCTCAACGTCCCTCCATCATGGTGTCTCTGCGCAAGCTCATTCGCCTTCTTCCACTGCCAGCGCTCGGCCTGCGTCAGTCGGAAGAACGCCGCGCCGGCGAGATCCGGATGGCCATGCTGAACATGTTGCGCCTGCACGGCGGCCACGCCGTCAGCCGCGTGGCGCAGCGCGTGCAGTTCGCGGACGATCTGGAGGCGCTGTGGTACCTGCGCCAGGACGTGATGACCGCCCTGAGCGACTTTGACGGCGAAGGCGCGGCGCGCCGCCAGATGAAGCAGATCAACAGCATGTTCCGGGGCCGCCTGCCCGATGCCATGGGCCCCCGCGCTCATCGGCGCATCCCCTCCTGACTTTCCCCCCCTTGCCGCTCGGCGCGCCTGACGCCCGTCAGTGATGATGGTGCTCGTGGCCTTCGTGCGCGTGCAGGTGACCCCAGACCAGGAAGACGTCGCGGCCATCGGCTGCGAGTTCTACCTTGGCGCCCACCGGGAGCAGCACCTTGGTCTGCACATGCCCGAACGGCAGGCCGGTGAGCACCGGCACCTTCAGCAGCGCGCGCAGCCTGTCGACCACGCCGGGCATGCCGAAGCCCCGGTCGTGCGGCACTTTCTTGTGGCCGGTGAAGTGGCCCAGCACCACCGCTTTCTGGCGCGCCAGCACGCCGGCGTGCCGCAGCTGGTCGAGCATGCGCTCGACCCGATAGGGATGCTCGTTGACGTCTTCCAGGAAGAGCACGCCCTTGTCCACCTGCGGGAAGTACGGCGTGCCCAGCAAGCTCGTGAGCAGGCACAGGTTGCCGCCCCAGAGCGTCGCGCCATGGATGCTGCGCAGGCCGTCGCCGACCGCGGCGTCGCGTGCCGGCAGGCGCCAGCCGGTGCCTTCGCCCTGGCCGTGCAGCAGATCGTCGAAGCAGGCTTCCATGATGTCGTCCGCGCCGCCCTCGGCACCGAAGTCTTCGCCCAGCGCCGGGCCGGCCCAGCTCACGGTGCCGGTCTTGGCGAGCACCGCGCACTGCAGTGCCGTGAAGTCCGACAGGCCCACGAACTCGGTCCCGCGCTCGACGGCCTTGGCGATGGCCTTGTAGGGCAGCGCATCGAGGATGCGGGTCAGGCCGTAGCCGCCGCGCGAGATGAGCGCCACGTCGGCCCGGCTGGCAGCGGCGCGGCCAATGGCCGCAATGCGGGTGGCGTCGTCACCGGCAAAACGCTCGTGGCTCTTGAGCGCTGCCTCGTCGATTTCCACCTCGTGGCCCAGCGCCTTGAGCCGGGCCACGCCGCGCTTGAAGGCGGCCTTGTCGCGCACGGCGCTGGAGGGCGAATAGATATAGATGTGCTTGTTCTTGCTCATGTCGGCGCGAAGTATCCCATTGCGCGGCGCGCCAGCGCCGCCGCCTCGTCCGGCGCAACCTGGCGGGCCTTGCGCGGCCGGCCGAAGGCGCGAAGCGCTGCCTCGAAGCCGCGGTCCGGAAACGGTGCGCGGCGTGCATCCTCGAGATCGGGCGCGGTGCTTTCCGCGGCAATCAAGGTCACCACCACCTGCCCCGGCGCTGCAGCCGCCAATGCCTTGGCAAGGGCCTGCATGCTTTCGCAGGCGACCAGCACCACCCGGTCCGCGCCCAAGCGGTCCAGCCACTGGAGCAGGACATCGCGATGCTGTTCCAGCGTGTGGAAGGCCTCGCGCTTGGGCTTGTCGCTCTTGCCGAAGCCGATGAGGTCGGGGGCCAGCACGCGCGGTGCGCCGCTGGCCCGCAGCGAATCCACCAGTGCGTGCAGGTGCTGGCTCCACAGGCCCGCGCCGTGCAGGCACACGCAGGCGAATCCGCCCGCGGCATCCGGCGCGGTGTCGACATAGTTCATGCGCAAGCCCTGCAGCGCCGGCAGGTCGGCCACCTGCCGCTCGGGCCAGGGAACGGGCAATGCGCTGAAGCGTGCTTCGGGCGTGCGCAGCGCATCGTCGCGCAAGGGTTGCGCCACGGCGCGGGCCTGCTCGCGGCGTCCGCGAAAGAATTCCTGCAGCAATTCGGCGCACTCGCCGGCCAGCACACCGCCCTGCACCGTGGTCTGGTGGTTGAGTTCGGTCCTGGAGAACAGATCGAGCACCGAGCCGGCCGCGCCCGTCTTGGGGTCGGCTGCACCGAAGACGACGCGCGCCAGCCGCGCATGCAGCATGGCGCCGGCGCACATGGCGCAGGGCTCCAGGGTCACGAACAGCTCGCAGCCGTCCAGCCGATAATTGCCCAGTGCCTGGGCTGAGGCGCGCAAGGCGGCGATTTCGGCATGCGCGGTCGGATCGTGGCCGGCCACCGGCGCATTGCGTCCGTGCGCGAGCAAGACGCCGTCCTTGACCAGCACCGCGCCGACCGGCACCTCGCCGGCCGCCATCGCCAGGCGCGCCTGCGCCAGCGCGAGCGACATCCAGTGCGCGTCGTCCGGTGCTTGCGCCGGCTTGCCCGCGTCCCTGCTCACTTGGCCTCGTCGGGCATGGGGCGCGGCTGCTGCATGGCGGCGTCGAGCGACTGCTTGAACTGCTCCTGCGCCTGGCGCGGATTCGATGCGGGTGCGCCCAGCGTCCCCGCACCTTCCACGGACACGGCCGGCGCCACCGGCGTCGTCAGTTGCTTTTTCACCAGCAGGCCGACGACGGCCAGCGCGACCACCAGTCCGACCAGGCCCAGCATGCGGATCATGATGCGAGATCCTCCTGCGACGGCATGGCATCCACCTGCAGGCCCAGGCGGCGCATCCAGCCGGCCAGCGCCTGTTCGTCGGGCGTGCCGGCGGCATAGCGCGCATGCATTTCCACGTGCGATTCGCGGCGGTGCTGGTTGAGCTTGATCTTGCATTGCAGATCGACCACCGACAGCTCGAAGCCCACGATGCCGGCCAGCATCTTGAGCTGGAATTCTTCGCCCAGATCGCGCCACTGCTGCGCGTAGGGCGGCTCGTGCTGCGCGATCAGGCGCTTGAGCAGCGCGTCTTTCTCATCGGGCGTTTCCACCAGGCGCGCCTGCACGACGCAATGCACCGCCAGGTAGTTCCAGGTGGGCACCCGCGCCAGGTCCGGATAGACGGAGGGCGACAGGTACGCATGCGGCCCCAGGAAGGTGACCACCGCGCGCGGACGCGCCTGCAGGTGCCGCCATTGCGCATTGGGCTTGGCGCAGTGCCCCCAGAGAACCAGGTCGCCGGCGCCACGCTCCTGCAGCACCAGCGGAAGGTGCGAGACGAAGGGCAGCCCGTTGTCGTCCGTGGTGATCAGGCTGGCAAAGGCATTGGCGCGCATCAGCTCGGCGGCGATGGCGCGGTCCTTCTCGTTGAACTGGGGCGGCAGGTACATGGCGTGCACGGTTCGTGGGGCAACGCATTAGTGTGCCAGCGGCAGCGGGCCTTGGGTTGGCCCGGCTCGTGCAAATCAGAACGACCGCGGCAGACCGAGGATGTGCTGCGCCACGTAGGCGAAGATGAGGTTGGTGGAAATCGGCGCGACCTGGTACAGGCGCGTCTCGCGGAACTTGCGCTCGATGTCGTATTCCTTGGCAAAGCCGAAGCCGCCATGCGTCTGCAGGCAGACATTGGCCGCTTCCCAGCTGGCCTTGGCCGCGAGGTACTTGGCCATGTTGGCCTGGGCGCCGCAGTCCTGGCGGGCATCGAATCGGAGGGCGGCCTCGAAACGCATCAGGTTGGCCGCCTCGATCTCGATGAAAGCATCGGCAATCGGAAACTGCACGCCCTGGTTCTGGCCGATGGGCCGGTCGAACACCACGCGTTCGCTGGCGTACCTGCGGGCCCGCTCGATGAACCAGTAGCCGTCGCCGATGCACTCGGCCGCAATGAGCGTGCGCTCGGCGTTCAGGCCGTCGAGGATGTACCTGAAGCCCCTGCCCTCCTCCCCGATCAGGTTCTCCTCGGGAATCTCGAGGTTGTCGAAGAAAAGCTCGTTGGTCTCGTGGTTCACCAGGTTCGGAATGGGCCGCACCTCCAGGCCGTTGCCGACGGCCTGGTGCAGATCGACGATGAAGACCGACATGCCCTCGGACTTCTTCCTCACCTCGGCCAGCGGCGTGGTGCGCGCCAGCAGGATCATCAGGTCGGAGTGCTGCACGCGCGAGATCCACACCTTCTGGCCGTTGACCACCCAGCGGCCGTCCTTCCTGACTGCGGTGGTCTTGATCCTGGTGGTGTCTGTGCCGGTGGTGGGCTCGGTCACCGCCATCGACTGGATGCGCAGCTTGCCCGCGGCGATGGAGGGCAGGTACTTTTCCTTCTGCGCCCGGCTGCCGTTTCTCAGCAGCGTGCCCATGTTGTACATCTGCCCATGCACCGCGCCGGCGTTGCCGCCGCAGCGGTTGATCTCTTCCATGATGACCGTGGCTGCCGTCAGGCCCAGGCCGGTGCCGCCGTATTCCTCGGGGATCATCGCGGCCAGCCAGCCCGCTTGCATCAGCGCATCGACGAACGTCTCGGGGTAGGCGTCCTGGGCGTCGACCTGGCGGAAGTATTCGTCCGGAAACTGGCGGCACAACTGGCGGATGGCGTCGCGTATTTCCTGGAACTCGTCGCTCTCGTTAAACATGCGGCCGCTCCTTCAGTCCAGTTGCGCCGCGGCATCCATGGCCAGGCCGCCTTGTGCGTTGCGCGCCCACAGCGCGATGGTTTTCGGGTCGTCCTGCCGCCCGCACACTTCGAAGGAAGCCACGTCGAAGATCGGGCTGACCGCGCGGAACGAAAAGGCCTTTACCGTGGCCTCCGGGCGCTGGCGGCGCAGCAGGTCCAGCAGCAGCGTTGCGATCAGCGGACCATGCACCACCAGGCCGGGATAGCCCTCCACCTCGGTCACGTAGCGGCGGTCGTAGTGGATGCGGTGGCCGTTGAAGGTAAGCGCCGAGTATCGAAACAGCAGCACGTCATCCGGCTCGATGCGCCGCGACCAGTCTTCGCCCCCCGGGGCGGCAACGGCGGGCGGCGGCGCCTCGCCCGGCGCCGGCAACTCGCGATATACGATGTCGTGCCGCTCGCTGACGGCAAGTTCGCCCTCGGCCCGGATCTCGTGGTCGACATTGACGAACACCAGCGGGCCGGTGCGCCCTTCCTTGAGGCGCACATCGGCAATGCGCGAGGTGCGCGACAGCGCCTGCCCAAGCTGGATGGGGCGATGAAACCGAAGCTGGCTGCCGGCCCACATGCGCCGCGGCAGCGCCACCGGCGGCAGGAAGCCGCCGCGCCTGGGATGCCCATCGGGACCGAGCTCGGACTGGCGGTGGACGGGCAGGAAGTAGAGCCAGTGCCACAGCGGCGGCAGCGCGTCGCCGGCCGAGGGCGGCGGGTCGTCCCGGTCCAGCACGGCGGCCAGCGCGCGCGGCGGCACCAGCGTGGCCGCGTCATCGAGCTGCTCGGTGCGCCCGATCCAGCTGCGAAGGTGATCGATATCGATGGTCATGGGTGCATCCTTGCCCCGAGGGGGCGCGAAGAAGAATCCGCCGTCGCATCGCGCAATCGCAACGCCTCGATCACCAGCGCCAATGCGGGCGACACCTGTCTTCGATTGGCATAGTAGAGGTGGTAGCCGGGAAAGTCCGGCCACCAGTCCTGCAGGACCGGCACCAATCGCCCGCTTTCGAGGTGCGCGCGAACAAGATCGAAGGGGACATAGGCCATGCCCATGCCGTCGAGTGCGGCCTGCAGCATCAGGAAGGTGTTGTTGAACGTGGCCTGGCCGTCCACGCGTATCTTCACGGCCTGCCCGTCCTTCTCGAGATCCCAGGCATACAGGCCGCCGTGCGTCGGCAGGCGCAGGTTGATGCAGCGATGCTCCGCCAGGTCATGCGGCACGGCCGGCGGGCGCTTCCCGCTCATGTAGGCAGGCGATGCAATCACTGCCATGCGCAGGTCCGGCGCGATGCGCACGGCGATCATGTCCTTGTCCACCCTGTCGCCTACGCGCACGCCCGCATCGAATCGCTGGGCCGCGATGTCGGTGAATGCATAGTCCACGCTGAACTCCACCCGCACATCCGGATACTCGCGCAGCAAGGGAAGCAGCCGCGGCCACAGCACCGTGGAAATGGCATGGTCGTGCGCGGTGATGCGCACCGTGCCCGCCGGCTTGTCGCGCATGGCGGCAAGCGAACTCAGCTCCTGGCCGATTTCCTCCAGCCGCGGCGACAGGGCGTTGAACAGGCGCGCACCCGCCTCCGTCGTGGAGACGCTTCGGGTCGTGCGCGTCAGCAGGCGAACGCCGAGCCTCGCCTCCAACGACAGCATGGCGTGGCTGAGCGCGGAGCGCGAAAGCCCGAGTTGCGCGGCCGCACGCGTGAAGCTGCGTTCGCGCGCGACCGCTACGAATGCCTGCAGGTCGTTGAGGTTTTCCATGGCCACTGGTGAGCAGCTTGCACAAGCGTGTCCTCATTTTGCCGTCTTCTCAACCAATGGGCGGCTTCTTAGAGTCGGTGGGGTGGCCAATGACAGTCTTCCTCCAACCCAACAGCGACCCCTCCCATGTACAAGCGATTCCTGAACTTCGCCGTATGCGCAGCTGCCGCACATTCGGCGGGCGGTGCCGGCGCCGAGCCGGCGGCAGACGCGCCAACGCAGCAGATCACCCGGGCTGGGAGCCAGCCCTCGGCGGCGGGCCCGGCCGAGTTCTTTACGGGCCGTGTGCGGGTCGACCCGGTCTGGCCGGCCGACAAGGACATCAACGCCTCTGGCGCGCTGGTCACCTTCGAGCCGGGTGCGCGCTCCGCCTGGCACACCCATCCCGCGGGTCAACGCCTGGTGGTCACTGCCGGCGTCGGCTTCACGCAGGAGTGGGGAAAGCCGGTCCAGGAGATCCGCCCGGGCGACGTCGTCTGGTGCCCGCCGGGCGTGAAGCACTGGCATGGCGCCGGCCCGTTCACCGCCATGACGCACCTGGCGGTCACCGGCACGGTGAATGGCAAGAACGTCAACTGGATGGAGAAGGTCAGCGACGAGCAATACGGCGCGCGTTGAACATCGCCCTGGGACTTAGCCCGCGGTGGCAAACACCTGCGCCGATACGGCCTTCAAGGTGTGGATGGTGGCCTTCATGGCCGGCGTGACGGGCCGGTTGCGCGCCGTGGCCATGACTGTCCTGGCCTTGAGTTCCGGCCCGAGCGATCGCTCCACGAATGTCCCGCCTTGCAGCTCGCGGCAGATCGACAAGCGCGACACGATCGCGGCCGCCCGGCGGGTAGCGATGATCTCCCGCGTCATGTCCGGGTCGTCGATTTCGTAGGCCACGTTCAGGTTGACGGAGTGCCTGGCAGCCCAGAGGTCGATGTGGCGCCGCAGGCCTTGGCCCGGGCTGGGCAGCCGCAGCGCCACCCCTGCCAGGTCGCGCGCGATCGAGCCCGTGTCGGGCAAGGCGAACTCGGGATGCGCCGCCAGCACGACCGGTGCTTCTCCAAGCTCCTCGAGCAGAAGCTGCGAGGACATGCCGATGTCGCTGAGTACGCCGATGTCGACCTGCGCATGAAGCACCCACTCGTACACATAGCGGGAATTGCCGCTCACCAGCCGCACCCGGACATCGGGATAGTCGACAGCCATGGCGTCGAGCAGGCGCAGGCCGGCGGCGCGCATGAAGGCTGGCGAAAGCGCCACATCGACCGGCCCCGTGGGCTTGCCGGCCTGCGCGGCTGCGCTCGCGATGGCCTCCTGCAACTGCGCGAGCAGAGGACGAAGCTGCTCGCGCAGCCGCTCGCCGGCCAGCGTCAGGCTCACGCCGCGCCCGTGCCTGTAGAGCAGCGGCGCGCCGCACGCCTCCTCCAGCTCCTTCACATGCCGGCTGACCTGCGATTGGGGCACGGCAAGAATGCTGGCCGCACTCGACAGGCCGCCGGATTCGGCGACCAGAAGAAAGGTTTCAAGGATCCGGGTTTCCATCGATGGGACAGGTGCAGAACGCAGTACCCGTCAATGCTACCGGCCGATGGCGGTCGGCCCCACGGCAAATGCGCCCTTCTATCGCCTGGCGTTCACCCGCGCCAACAGGCCATCGACGGATTCGGATGGCACGCGAAGCGCGAAGATCAAGTCGTTGGCGGCGGCAAAGTCCTCGCCCAGGATCAATCCGGCCATCGCGGCGGTGGCCTCGGTTGCCGGCGCCGACACCTGGGTCAAGTGGCTCAGCGCCAGCGTAAAGACCAGCCCGTAGGGCACGTCCTCGGAAAGAAAGCGCGTTTTCACGTCGGTCGGCCCCGGCGGGCCGCCGCGCTTGTCGTGCAGTTCGGCGGCGATGTCGGCCAGGTGCGCGGACTGCGTGTTGAAGGACTGGGCGAAATGCCGCTCGAGGGTCCGCAGGCGCAGGCCGAATGCACCCGCAATCGCCATGCGCTCGGCGTCCAGCTGCTCGATGACCGCGGCAACCCGCGGCGTCATGAAGTGATACTGGGGCCAGTTCTCGCCGCGTTCGATGCGCGTCCAGTTGAACAGCGCGAGCGGGCCATGGGCCACCGGGTTGATGTTCGCCAGGGTCGTTGCGAGCGCGTTCTCGTCGCCGATGAAGCCCGGCCCGAACAGGATTTCGCATGCCTGCATCGCCATCGCCTGGTCGGTACACGGCAGGCAGGAGACGCCCACCTTCGTGCGCCGGGTCATGATGCGCACTTCGGCCGGCCCCTGGCGGCGTGCCGTCAGCACCGTGGTCCCGAAGCTCGCGACCGAGATCGGGACGCCCCGCCCGATGGCTGCTTCATAAAGATACAGCGCCGACAGCGACCCCATCGAGCTGACGATCACCATCTGGCCGGCCCGCAGATGCGGCAGCACCGCGTCCATGGCCGACCGGTGGCCGTTGAGAGGAATGGCCAGCAGGAGCACGTCTGCAAACTGCGCCAGTTCGCCCGCGCCGTCGGCCACCTTGACGGGCATCGTCGCTTCCAGCACGCCCGTGGCCTTCAGCGACTCGCGGCGCAACGCATCCGAGGTGCTTCCGCGCGGCGACCAGATCATCACGTCATGGCCGCGCTGCGCCATCCAGGCTGCGCTGGCGAGCCCGATCCCGCCTGCGCCGAGAATTCCGACTTTCATGTGCGCCTTCACTCGCCCTTGATGTTGCCGCGCTGGACCACGTTTGCCCAGCGGGCCGAGTCCTCGGAGACGAGCCTGGCGAAGTCTGCGCTGCCCGCGCAGGTGGCCTGTGCGCCCACGGCCTGCAAGCGCTTTTGCGTTTCGGGCAGGCGGCATACGGCAAGGATCTCGGTGCCCAGGCGCGCCAGGATCGCGGGCGGCGTCTTCGCGGGGCTCATCAAGCCGACCCACACCGGGACGGCAAGCCCGGAAATGCCTGCGGCCTGCTCGACCGTCGGCACGCCAGGCAGCGTGGAAATCGGTGCGGCCGTGAAGGTGGCCAGCACGCGCGCCTTGCCGCCCTCGACCATGGGCTCGATGGAGGCCGCGCTCGTGACGATCGACGCGACCTGTCCACCCATCAGGTCGACCATCGCGGGCGACGCGCCGCGGTACGGCACGTGCGTCAGCTTCACCGCTGCGGCCTGCGCGAACAGCTCGCCCGTCAGGTGCGAGACGGTGCCGTTGCCGGTCGACGCATAGGAGACCTGGCCGGGCTGCGTGCGCGCGTCCTTCAGCAGGTCCTGGAGTGTTCGGTAGCTGCTGTCGCTGCGAACGGCCAGCACCATCGGCGTATCGGCCACCAGCGCAAGCGGCGCGAAGTCCTGCTGCGCCTGGTAGGGAAGCTTTGCCAGCAGATGCGGAGCGATCGAGATGGCCCCGCCGGTTGCCAGGAGCAGCGTGGCGCCGTCCGCAGCTGCCTTGGCCACCGCGTCCGCCGCGATCACACCGCCGGCGCCGGCCTTGTTCTCCACCACGACCGGGGTGCCCAATCGGCTCGAAAGCTGAGACGCCAGGTAGCGGCCGATGACGTCCTGGGCGCCGCCCGGCGCGAAGGGAACGACCAGCCTGATGGTCTTGGGAAGCTCCTGGGCGAACGCCCCCACGGAAGACATGAGGGCCGTGGTGGCCAGGCCGAGGGCGAGGCAGCAGCGGGCAAGTCGGAGGTGCATGGCAGGAAAGTGATTCATGTGCGGCTTGGTTTCAGGTGGCCTGAGTGTTGACCGCCCCGAGTCCGCGGGGAAGGCCGGGAATCGGATGACAGCTATCCATGTTGCGCGCGGCCGCGCTTGTGCCCCTGTGCCGCGCGCGCTATCGTGGCGGCCTCACACCCAACGAAGGCCGGCGCATGCACGAATCCGCGAGCCTGAATGCCGATTCGCTCGGCATGACCGAGTCGGTCGTCATGGGTGTCGCCGGCACCGCGCCGGCCTACAGCGTCGAGATCACCACGTCCACCATCATCGCGACCGCGGGCGTGCTGTCGCCGGCCAGCGTGCTGGCCTGCGGGCTGATCATGTTCGGCATCGCGTTCGCGTTCATCCACCTGAATCGGGCGCGGGCCAGCGCCGGCACGTCCTACGCGTGGGTCACCATGGTGTTCGGGCCCACGCTGGGCTTTTTCGCCGGCTGGGCGCTGCTGGTGCTGTGCTGCGTGTTCATGGTGTCGGCGATGATCCCGGCGGCCAACGCAACGCTGCTGGTATTTGCGCCCAAGCTGATGAACAACGTCCACTGGGTCACGCTGCTCGCGGCGCTGTGGCTCACCGCG